>JAABRT010000020.1 GCA_011390805.1 Gemmatimonas sp.
TGGTCGCGGCCACAACAAGTACGGGTGGGTACGCGCTCATTACCTGTCCGTGAGTTCCTTCCGGTAGGCACGGATACGCGCCGCATTGGCACCCACATCACTGCGCCCAACGCGCGACATCGAGCGCACATCAACACGCGAACCACTGCCCTCTCCTCGCACACGAATCACGACATCGTCTTTAAAGCCGAACCAGGTTGTGGTGGCCGTCGCTTCAATGCGTCCACTGGCGGAGTCGCTGCCCACAAGCTCCCATCCCATTCGCTCAGCGGCGGCGTACGCCCGGGTAAATGCTTCAGCGGATGTGACAGGAAGCATTATCGGCTCGACATCGGGATAGGCCGCGCGCTGCAGTTGGGCAATGCTGTCGCCGGCGTAATCCGAACCATTGCTCGCGTCGATGCGCAATGGCAGCACATCAACAAAACGGGGCGGGTCGTTGGTGTCGGTGGTGATATCGTGAATCGGTGGTACATCACGCGCCGCGCGCTGCAGCGACCATGGCAATGCAAAGGTGGCGGCGCTCACCAACAGCGCGGCAAACAAGCTCACCATGGCCCCGGTTTTCGGCCGAGAAACAGCCAGCGCCAGCAGCGCCAACGCCGCACCGGCCAGCCCTACATACGCCGCGTAGCGCAGGAGCGTGAATCCGAAACGGAAATCCCACACGCCCAGACGCGTGAATACTCCGGAGCCGACAAGCATGGCCAGGCCGAGCAGCGCAACGAGTAGCGCCAGACGTTGTAGAAGTTTCATGAGAGCCTGAAATGACTGAAGAGGAGGAAACCTCGCTATGCGCAAACTAGCGCTTTTCCGATCGTGACGGGTGCGTTACCGCCATGATCAACAATCGCATGCCGGATGGGTGATTCTTAAGCGTACCCTTCAACTCATCCCGCCATGCAACGTCGCGATTTTCTGCTCAGCACCGGTATGACACTCGGTGCGCTTGCTCTGCCCGAGCGGCTTACTGCCGATCCCTACGCCCCTCTGCCGTCGAGCCCGAGCTTTTCCAAAGCGGTGCGAGTGCGTGGAAAGGTAAGCGGAGGCGGTCGTGGACTCTCCGGTGTGCGCGTTTCGGATGGTCGCAGTGTTGTGCAAACGGGTACCGATGGTTCCTACACTTTGCTGGCCGACAGCGCCCAGCCATTCGTCTTTGTGTGTTCACCGTCGGGATGGCAACCGGCGCGCAATGCTTCCGGAACAGCGCGTTTCTATCAGCCGCTTGACAGCACACGTGAAGAACAGACTGCCAGCTTTGAACTCGTGCCGCGAAGGGGCGATGCGAAGCACTCGGTGCTGGTCTTGGCCGACCCACAAACAGAGAACCGACGCGAAACAGATCTGATGCACGCCGAGACGGTGCCCGATGTCATCAAAACGGTGGGTGAATTGGGCGACCGAGCGGTGGTCGGCGTGGCCTGCGGCGACATCATGTTTGATGATCTGTCGCTCTATCCGGAGTGGGAACGCGCAGTACAGCGAATGAGTGTGCCGTTTTACCAGGTAATCGGCAACCACGACCTTGATTTCGAATCGCGCACAACAGAAGGTGCCAGCGATACCTATCGCCGCTACTTCGGTCCCACGGTGTACTCCATGGACATTGGCGCGGTGCATTATATCGTGCTCAACAATGTGTTCTGGCACGGGGCGGGTTATCTGGGCTACCTCGACGCATCACAGCTCGACTGGATGGCCGCGGATCTCTCAACAGTAGAGGCTGGCCGCACGGTTGTGGTGTTTCAGCACATTCCTGCACTCAGCACGTTTGACATGCGCGTGTCCGATGCTCGGCGGCCGACTCCCGGCAACTCCACAATGAATCGCGAAGCGCTCTATCGCTTGCTGGAGCCCTACGCAGCGTACATCGTGTCCGGACATCAACACGAACTTGAGCACGTGCACGAAGGAGGACCCACGCACGTGGTGTCGGGCGCTGTGTGCGGTGCCTGGTGGAGTGGGCCGATTTGCTACGACGGCACGCCCAATGGCTACCTCGTGCTCAACGCTGATGATGCGGCCGTTTCGTGGCGCTATCAAAGCACGGGGAAGAGCGCCGACCATCAGATGCGTGTGTATGCCCGTGGCGCCGATCCGACAGCGCCCGACGAAGTCGTGGCCAACGTCTGGGCGTGGGACGACAACTGGCGCGTGACGTGGAGCGAAGACGGTGTGCCGCGCGGATTGATGTCACGTCGCAAAGGACGTGATCCACTGGCCATGCAACTACATGATGGTCCCAACAAACCGCCGCTGCGCACCTGGGTGGATGCCGTACCAACAACGCATCTGTTCTACGCCAATCCGTCGCCTACCGCGCGCGAAATCACGGTGGAAGCGGTGAACGGTGCGGGCACCACCTATCGCGAGACATTGTCGCTCACCTGAACATCAGCTTGCGCGCCGCGGCGCGGGAACCGCAGCGCGCAACTTGTCACCCACCCAAGCGCCGCACCTGGTCAGCCTCAGCAGCGCCCTTCCTGATCACCCGCCGCAGCGCGCAGCGGGATCCTGCTGGTCGCGCGGAAGCACCTGCAAACGTTCCGGGCGATTGGCTGCGGCGAGCGCGATATCGTGCACGAAACGGGCGACACGCGCACTCAGATCGTAGTTGATGTATTGCGGCTCGTCGGTGGCCTGATGGTAGTCGCGCGAATAGCCGGTAGAGAAGTACGTGGTGGGAATGCCCTTGCGGATATAGCTCACCTGATCGCTGCGGCAAAACCGATTGAGCCGATTGGTGCGATCCCATGAGTAGTCAATCACCATCGGTTCGTCGCGCACGGCGTTGAGCGAATCGATCATATCGCCAAACTCGAGTGAGACGCGGCGTGATCCGAGCATTTGCACTGTGTGCGGTCCGCCGAACTTGACGTCGGTCACCCGTCCTTTGCCGAGCATGTCCATGTTGTGCGCGGCGACCACCGAGTCGAGCGGAATGGTGGGGTGTTCGGCCCACCACGCAGAGCCAAGCAATCCTTTTTCTTCGGCGGCGTGCGAGTTGAACAGAATCGATCGCGCCGGACGCGGACCAGTGGCCATGCGTTCCGCAATTTCAAGCATGACAACCGTTCCGCTACCGTCGTCATCAGCACCGTTGTTGACCGTATCAAGTCGGGGACCGCGAATCGCGCGTGCTTTGGCGATCAGCGCGTTCACCTCTGCCCACTGTTCGTCAGTCACCGAGTTGATGGCCACACGATCATTCGCGCCCTGCGGACGCAACACCGTGTTGAATGCGCGCAGCGAATCGTGTTCTGGTGCAGGACCGCGCACCATGCCTACATGATCGCTGTGGGCGCCGATAATCACATACTGTCCTTTGAGCTTCTCGTCGGCGCCGGGAAGTATGGCCAGCACATTACGTGTGGGGTATTCGAGGGGCGTTAACTCATAGTCCCAGCTACCCGATACCGTCTGCCCGGTTGTGCCAACGCTGAGCTCCGACACCGGTTTGCCGAAGATCCGTTGCGCCGTACCTACGGTAATAACTGCGCCCGCAACATTGCCCTGCACCGTTGGACGCACCGCCACGCGCTCGCGGAAGCTGGCCGGCGAGATGGATTCGCTGATCAGCAGCACGCCCGCTGCGCCGGCGTTGTGAGCGGCCAGCAGATTGCCGGCCACCCGCGGCGTACCCGGTGGCGTTGCCGCCGGCTCACTGAACACCACCACACGTCCGCGCACGACTGACGGGTCGAGTACCGTTGCCGTGTCTCCGTAGCGACCGCCATACACGGTTGCCACAGATGCCCAGTTGGCGGTGCCGACGATTCTCGCATTGGCGTTCGGCGTTTGCGGCGCCCAATCAACGGACGGCGCCAGCGCCGTACCTCCCACCGACAAGCGTACGCGCTCCTGATTGTAGGCCACGCGTCCGTAATCGAGATTCTGGAAGTACGTACCGTTCTCACCCGCTGGAATCAGACCCAGACGCTTGAACTCCGCAGCGATGTAGTCAGTGCCTTTCACGTTGCCGAGTGTACCGACCTCCCGACCCATCATGGAGTCGTCGGCAAACTGATAGAGACGGGTGCGCAGGTCGTTGGCCGTGATGGCGCCTTCTGTGGGGCGTGGTGCCCACGTACGCGGGCCTTCGTCTGGCCAGACCGTCTGGGCCGAAAGCGACAGCGGGAGAAGCGTGGTTGCAGCTACAACAGCAGCGGCAACGGAGGGAGCGAAGTTCAAGGAACGGCGCATATGATGAGGCCGGAGAGAGGACAGTAGTTGATACTCGCAAGACGCGATCCACACCGACGATCGCGTCTTATTCACTCAATATCGCCAACTGCGGACGTCGGCGCCCGCCGGAGCGGTTTGCAGCATGCGCTCTACCGCCCACGGCAGCACCATTTGCGGGTAGCGCAACCGTGAGTAGCCGTTGCCGCGCGTGTGGTCACCGTTCCAGCAGTGTTCAGCACGATCACCGTAATCAATCACGGCATCTGCGGGCGGACTCGCCTGTTTAAGAAACTTCTCAACTTCATACACCGCGTTGTTGAGATAGTAGTTGTCCATATCGCCCACATAAATGCGCAGTTTGCCACGCAGCTTTGGGCCAAGCGTCTGCCAGTCGCGCCGGAGAATGTAGGAGAGATCGTAGTTCTCCTTCCAGTACGCGGCGACGTCGGGGTTGATTTGGCCGGTGAGACGGTCCCAGATGCGTGCCGGATATCCGTCGGCACCAACAGGAGAAAACACTGACTCCCATACGTCCCACTGATCGCCGGAGCGGCCTCGGCTGCCCTTGGCCAACTCCAGAAAGTTCATGTCCTGCAGTGTGGCGCTGATGTGCCCAAGATAATTCCGGTTGCCCGGACGCAGTGTACGCTTGAAAGGACCGCGCTCGTAGTACGCGTTGGAGTCGCTGTAGATATCAACAACGGTGTAGTGACGGAAATCGATCGGATCGGGGCAGGCAATCCACGCGCCGTTGTAGTCGTCAGGGTAGAACATCTGCACCGCCATGGCCTCCCACCCGCCGGTTGAGCCGCCGTATACAAAGCGCGCCCAGCCTTGCCCAAGACCGCGATAGCGCTTTTCAATCTCGGGAATCAACTCGTACTGAATGGCATCGCCATAAGGGCCATTGTTGGCGGAGTTCACCGCGTACGAATCGTCGTAGTACGGCGTGGGATGCTGAATCTGGACGAGCAGTACACGCGGGAACCCAGGTCCCGTCCAGCTCTTGAAGAGATCAAACGACAGCTCCTGTTCAATGCGATTGTATCCGGCCAGCTGAAAACGTGCGCTGAAGTTCGGTGCGAGCGTCGAGTCGGGCGGTGTTTCACGCCATCCGCTCACGAACGACGGAAAGTGTCCGTGATTGATGACCAGCGGATAGCGTGCATCGGGATGTGAAGCGAATCCGTACGGGAGCGTAACCCAGGCGGCGAGATACATGTCGCGCCCCCAGAACTCCGACAGCCGCTCGCTGCGAATGCGCACATACTTCACATACTCCGTTTCTTTGGTCGCGAAGTCGGCAATAGGTGGCACCTCGTTATCGAGCGACAGCGTAAGCGTGCGGCGTTGCGTCGGGTCCCAGCGAACGGTTTGCGGCGTGCTGTACAGATTGCCCGGCTTGCGTGCCCACTGCTGCCCCTCCCCCTTGTCTGGTGGAAGCAGCAGTTCGCGTCCGTCAGCGAGTTTGAAGGTTTCGTAGCGGTTGAGCATGGCTTGCACGCGATACGTACCGGCAGGCAGTTCGCGCATGGTGCGAAGCGGATAACCAAACGCATCAGACGGTACAGGTTGCGCGCGTCCCGGCACCCACCCTGAGACGTCTGCACCAAAGACCTGCTGCGTAGCGGTGGCGTACGAAAGCTGAAAACGCGGTTCGGCCGCCGAATCGGTGGAGAACAGCAGCAGCAGGCGTCCGTCGAGCGGCGCGTTGGCACGGGCAGTGGGCAGCATCACGTTGACGCGGGGTTGCGCGTGCATGCTTGGCGCCATCACAATCGTGCAGGACATCAACGCCACGAGAGTGGAGAGTTTACGGCCTGACATCATGGCACACACGATTTGCTCCTCATATGGCAGTGCTTTTGGCAGCATTCATTGGAAAGTGTCACGGACAGTGGCCGGCAGCGCGGCAGTGCACATGACAAACACGTGATAGCGATTCTCGCCGGGTTTGAGCACCAGCACCTCATTCACCAGCTCTTCGGCGTCGGTAAACAGCATGGCGTCACGCGTGACATTGAACAGACAATCCGACTGTTGCCAACGGAATCGCAGCGACGATTCCGTTGGTGCGTCGCGCGGGTCGGGAGTTCGCGTCCATTCGGCAGCACGCAGGCGGTCATACAGTCTGATGGCCTCGTTGCGCAACGTCATTGTGGTGCCGCCGGCGGCGGTGATGCGACAACCCGGCAATCGCTGTTGTGTGCGCCAGTCGTTGATGGTGTCAGGCTCAATCAGCGCCTGCATGTGCTGCGTTTCCCGCAGGAAGCGGGCAGCAGCGGTGCAATGGGTGGTGTCGGGCACTGCCAGGGAAATCGCGAGCGACAGCGCGATCATCACCGGCGCGCGGGTCGGGGTAGCGTGCCTCTGTTGGCAATGGCCTTGTTGATAGCGTCTACTGTCATGCCTGCCCGGAAATCCACAATGTCGCGTGCCCATGCCTCGGCTTTTGTGCGATCGGTCAGCGACACACCGTCAATGGTGGCCAGATTCGCCTTGACCCGCTCGTCATATCGCACCGATGATGGATCGGCAATCATCATGTTGAGCGTGATCACCGGATCGTCATGCAACCCATCGGACGTTCCGCTCACCAGTCCACGCGACTTCATGTGTTCGGCGACCTTTGCGTAGTCGTAGTACTCCTGGACATGCGCAACAACGGGTGCGCCCTGCCACAGTGCGGTGAGCGAGTCGGCCACCGCACGCTGACCATTCTGGTTTCCACCGCTGTCGCCAATGAGAATGATGTTGGTGAAGCCGTGCTGCTTGAGACTGTGCACAATGTCGGTGAGCATGGCCCGGAATGTGCCTTCCTGCACACTGATGGTACCCGGGCTTGTCATGTGTCCCGACTTGGGCTCAATGCGACCCTCGGGCACAAACTTGAGCGTGGGCGCACAGAGAGCGTTGCCCAGTTTGCGTGCAATGGCATCGCAGTTGGCTTTCAGGACGTAGTTGTGCTTGCCGGTCACCAGCCACGGTCCATTGGGCTCCATGCCGCCGGTGGTCACAATGACAGTTGTCTTGCCGGCCGCAACGGCGTCACGCACATCCATCCACGTCATTTCCTCAAGCCACACCGTATTGGGCGGGGGCAGCGGATTGGGTGCATCTGCACAGTTGTAGGCATTGGCGGTGCACTGACCGCCACCCATGTTGCGGTTTGGCTGAGCGTTTGTGTTTTGCGCCTGAGCGGAAACCGCAACGCAAAGCATCAGCGTGCATGCTGAGATAAACCGGGGCAATAACTCCGTGGCAGCCATATATTCTCCGAGGGGAAGCGCATCACACCAACATGCTGATTCTGCGATGCGTAGCCTGACAGCGCCAGTACTTGTTGTTTCCTCCCGCTCCGGCTCATCGCGCATGCTGAGATCCCGACTGCCCTCGCCGCTGGTCCCACTCTTCGCCCTGCTGCTGGCGGTGCTTCCTTGCGGCATCGTCTCCAGCCAGTCGAGGCCGACACCCGACGCAGCCCGGCTGTCACCCACCGAGCTGCAACAGCTCGCGACGGTGCATGTGGCCCTGCTCAAGCTGCAGGATTCGCTCAACGCCGAGATGGCGCATCCGCGAAACAAAACCGGCGAGGGGCAGGAGCGACTGCAAACCGCACTGCGCGAATCGGTCGCGGCACTGATCGAGCGCTCAGGATTGTCGGCTGATGAGTTTCAGCGGCGCCGGTTTGCCGTGAGCACCGACGACTCGCTGCGCGTCGCTTTTGACGAAGCGATTGCCACGATCACCGGTGTACCGTCGCGTGGCGGTGAACGCACGATGGCCACGTTGTCGGGCACGCCGTCTGCACCTCCAGCGTCTGCAGCCGCGGCCTCCAGGCCGGCTACCGGGTCTTCAGACACCAAGCTACCTGCTGGTGCCGTTGGTACTCATCTTGGGCATATCCTTGTGCGTTTCCCCACGACGCCCGACAAGGTGGGGCTGCTCACCATCGCCCAGACCGAAGCAAAAACCGCCGCGCAGCACGCGGCATTGGCGGCCCGCACGCCCACCAACCTGCAGGCCATGCAGACACACGCGGGGCACGTGATACACGCACTCGATCCAGCCGTGGTAACGTCGGGACCCGGCAAGGGATACGGTCTGAAGAAAGCGGCGGCCGGCGTCGCCTCGCACGTGGAGCTGGCCTCGGGCAGCGACGGTGCCTCGGCAGGAGTAAAAACTCATGCCGAGCACGTGGCCACCTCCGCACGCAGCACGATGGAGCGCGCCGATCAGATCATTGCGCTGGCCGAGCGCATTCGCAGCGCCAAAGACGCAACGGAAGCCGCAGCATTGGTAGGGCAGCTGGCGTCGCTGTGCGAACAACTTGAGACAGGCGCAGATCTCGATGCCGACGGTCGTGTGAACTGGAGCGGCGGCGAAGGTGGTTTGCAGCAGGTCAACGCCCACCTGCAGCTGTTACTCAAAGCGGCCAGCTGATTGTTGTGTAAACGGCTCGCCGCTCACACAACAATCCACCGTCAGCAGCTCACGCAACGATTGCTGTTTTTCGCGCCGAGTGATTCGAGCAGTGCAATCGTCTCAGGGAAGGGACGCAGTCGCTGCACCGGACCATTTGCGAGATCGATCGTGGTCTGCCCGCGCCTTGAAACGGCGCGAACGTCGGCACCTTTGCTCACCAGATAACGGATCATCTCGTTGTCACCGCGGGCGGCCGCGTGATGCAACGGCGTGTAGCCGTTGTTGTCGCGCGCGTTGACATCGGCGCCGAGTTCTTCCACCAGATACTTCATGGCGGGCATCCACCCATCCGGCGCATGACGGTGCGAGTTGCCGGCAAATCCGTTGCCATACCCCACACCAGCGGCCGCGTGAATGGGGTAGACACCAAGCCCGGGTGGTACTGCCTTCGACGCGGAGTCAATGGCAGGGTCGAGCGCTGGCGCACCCGCGGCGCCGCGCGCCGGTGGTGGGGCCAGTTCGTCACCGAGCTCGGACGCCAGTGACGCCGGACGTGTCTGGGAGGTAGCAAGCGCGGCGCGGGCTTTGGCTGATGCCGCGCTGTCGGTTGTGGTGCTGTCTGCGGCTTTTGCCCCAGCCACGGTCTGCGGTGCCGCGGCGGCGCGTGCTCGGCGCGGCGGCGTGACCCGGCGTGATGGCAGCGTATGGTCCGCACCGCGTTCCTTGAGCAAACGCATGGCCTCAACATCAACCGCGTAGGCGGCGCGCCAGAACGCCGTCGTGCTGTCGAGATACTCGAGTCCGCAGTTGGCGTTACCGCAGTTGTTGAAGGCGAAGTACCACAGATTCTTTTTCAGACGAACGTTCACATCAGCGCCGGCATCCAGCAGCGCGGTCATGAGTTCAATGTGCGTGGTTTTCTGCACCTGCACCGCCTGTGGCTGCGGGAAACGCGACCTCGGCAACCACTGCGTGTTGATTGCGGCGTACAACGGTGTTGCGCCGGCCGTGCTGGCGATTTTCACATCGGCGCCGCGCTTCACCAGTTGCATGGCCAGATCGAAGTGGCCGTTAATGGCAGCGAGCAGCAGCGGTGTCGTGCTGTCCACCGCCGACACCTGATTGATATCCGCTCCGCCATCGAGCAGCGCAATCGCTGCGTCGGCGTTGCCCTGCCGGACCGCGTGATGCAGCGCTGTGAGCCCGCCCATACCGCCGACTGTGCCTTCAAAGCCACCCACCTGGCCGTCCGACGTATCGCTCTCTACTTCGGCCTTCTCAGCGGCAGCCGCGAGCAACACGCTGCGCCCGGAATCAATGGCGATCTGGATCTGCCCGGGCGTGAGATAGCTCGTAGGCGGTGCGGCTGTCGATGCGCGGTACACTTGCGGTGCGGTGTCGCGCGCCACGCTGTCGTTGGACGCGCTGTCCCTCGAAGTGGCGGCGTTTCTTGCCGCCGGGCGGGCCTGCGTTTTCAGAATGGAGTCCTTGATGTTCTGCGGCAGGAAGGAGAACAACACTTCATTGCGTTTGCGCGCCGCCGATTGCTCCAGCGCCGTACGCTCGGTGAGGTCAACCACTTCGGAGCGCAACGAAGGATCGGCGCCGTTGGATAGCAGGGTGGTGATGGCCGCCGCGCGATTTGCTGCCGCCGCAAACATCAGCGGTGTTTGCGCCCACTGCTTTTCCTGCGCGTTGGGGTCGGCCTTGGCGCGCAGCAGTGCACCGACAGCGAGCGTATCACCGCCAGTTGCCGCGAGGTGCAGCGCAGTGGCGCCGCCCAGTGTGCGTGCATCTACCGGCGCGCCGGCTTTGAGCAACAGCGCGACCACGGCACCATGGCCGTTGCGGCTGGCTACATGCAGCGGGGTATGGCTGCCCAGTCGCGTGGTTGCATCAAGCTTTGCACGAGCCTTGATCAGAGCCGACGCGAGTGCTGCATCACCGCGGTATGACGCCCAATGCAGGGCGGTCATGCCATCACCACTGGCTTCGTTCACATCAGCGCCCTGTGACAACAGCTCGCGCACTGCGGTCATATCGCCGCGGCGCGCAGCGTCAACCAGTGGAGTTGGCGCTGAGGCCCACGCACGGTTGCTGTGCGCAGCTTCGAAAATGTCACCGTGAGTGCTGTACGACGACAACGCCAACGACAGTAAGTGCGACGGTGCAACCGGCGACTGCTGATAGTTGCTGGCCGCTTCACCGGCCGCGACCAGGCCACCGGTGAGACCAACCCAGGATGCGGCAATCAGTGCGACTCGCATAGCGACGATCAGGTATAGAGGGCGAACGGCGCGACGCTGTCACCAAAGCTGTGCACATCTGGCACACCGAACTTGTGCAGCAGCGAAAGCATCACGTCGGCCATAGGGGTGCCATCGGGCGCCTTGATATGCGCATCGCCGGCCAACATGCCGTTGCCACCACCGAGCAGAATGAGCGGACAGCGGCGGTGGTTGTGCAGGTTGCCGTCGGCCATTGGAGAGCCGTACATGATAAGCGTGGAGTCGAGCAGGTTGCCGTCGCCGTCGGCGGTGTTCTTGAGACGGTCAAGAAAGTACGGCAGCAGACTGACGTGGAACTTGTTGATGAGGTTGAACTCGAGAATCGCCGACTCGCGCCCACCATGATGCGACGCCGGATGAAAGCCCTTGTTCGTGCCGCTCTCCGGATACACGCGGCTCGATGCGTCGCGTCCGGTCTTGAAGGAGAAGACACGCGTCATGTCAGACTGGAACGCCAGCACCTGAATGTCGAACATGAGTTGCATGTGCTCGGTAAACGAGTCGGGAACACCCGCCGGAGCTTCGGGCAGTGCGCGCTCCTCACCACTCGCGTTCTTGGCTTCCACCGATTGAATGCGGCGCTCGAGTTCACGCACATTTTCGAGGTACTGATCAACGCGCCGCTGATCGGCCGCACCAAGGTCCCGACGCAGCGTGGTCATCTCCCCCACAATCCAGTCCAGGATGCTGCTGTTTTCCTTGCGACGGGCAGCGCGATCGGCGTTGTTCGAACCGGCGCCGAACAGGAGATCAAACGCAGTGCGCGGATTACGGATCATGGGCAGCGGCTCGCTTGGGCTTGCCCAGCTGATGGTGTCCGTATAGGCACACGCGTAGTTGTAATAACATCCGCCCGCCTGATCGAGATTCTCGATGCACAGTTGCATGGACGGAATGGGCGTGTCGGCGCTGATGTGGCGCGCCACGATCTGATCAAACGAGGTGCCCACATACAGGTCGGAGCCCTGTGTCTGCTTGGGATGCGACTGTGTGAGGAACACCGCGCTTGAGCGGAAGTGATCACCGCCGACTTCAGGCGCTTCAAAGGCTTCGGCCATGCGCACGTCGGTGTTACTCACGATCGTGAGATATTTGCGCCAGGGCTCGAGTGGTGCGAGCGCGCTGTCTTCGCTGAACGAGAAGTTGCGCCCGATTCCCTCGGGCGCCCAGAGATGTTTGGCAGCACCCCAGGCGTTGCTGCCGGCTGCGCCGTGCACCGACTCAATCGCGACCAGTCGTGTCTTGCCCGTGGCGGCTGCGTTGCTCACGCCAAACTTGTTGAATACGCGTCCGGCCGGTTCCATCGCATCGAGATACGGCAGTGCGACGACTGCGCCCAATCCGCGAAGAAACGTGCGGCGATGCAGATGTTTGTGCGTGAGAATATTCATGGTTCGGAGTGTGCGAGTGAGTCGGGTGCAAGATGCAAACTGGTGCTGTCTGATGCCGTACAGTGCGGTTGAGTACCGGGTCGTGCGGATTAATGCTGCATGTCATCGGCCACAGTGGGCTCGACGCGCTTGGTACGGAATGCCTTGCTGTTCACGACGCCCAGGACGAACGCCGAGAGTTTGTAGTCCTGCGCTTCCGCTTCACGTGCAAGCTTGCGGATGGCCGGCTGGTCATAGTCTTCCACGCGCCGGCCGATCGCGTACGCCATCAGGTTTTCTGCAAAGGACCGGACAAGTGGAATCGGCCGCGAAAGCAGCGACGCGTTGAGATCGGAGGGTGTGCTCACTTCCATGCCGTCGTACATGGTGCCGCGCGTATCGAGCGGTGCACCGTTTTCGCGGTAGCGCAGCCGACCGGTTACGTCAAAGTTGTCGAGCGCCAGACCGATAGGGTCCATGTACTGATGGCAGGCGTTGCACGTGGGATTTTCACGGTGCATTTCCATGCGTTCGCGCGTGGTGAGCGGCTTGCCGTCTTTGCTGTCCTGCGTTTGCTCGAGATCGGGAATGTCGGGTGGCGGCGGTGGAGGCGGCATGCCGATCAGTACTTCCATGACCCACTTGCCGCGCAGCACCGGTGACGTGCGGTTACCCAGTGACGTTTGCACCAGTACGCTGCCGTGACCGAGAATGCCGCGGCGATCCGGTTCGGTGTACGCAACGCGCTGGAAAGTCGGGCCTGAGACATCGGGAATGCCGTAGTGTCTGGCCAGACGCTCGTTCACAAACGTGTAATCGGCAGTAAAGAGTTCAAAGAGACTCTTGTCGTTGCGCACCAGATAATCGAAAAACAGTTCAGTCTCTTTCTGCATTGATGCAGAGAGCTGCAAATCGTAGTCGGGGAAGAGGAATGCATCAGGGTGCACCTTCTCCAGGTCCTGCAAGCGCAACCACTGCGCAGCAAAGCGCGTGGACAGCGCTTCGGCACGCGGGTCGGCCAGCAGGCGCTTCACTTCGGCCTGCAGCGTGGCGGGCTTGGACAGCTGTCCCTTGTTGGCCAGCGACTGCAAGCGCGCGTCGGGAATGGTGCCCCACAAGAAGAACGACAGGCGTGATGCAAGCTCGATGTCGCTGATGGCTACATCAGAACCAACCACCGCATTGTCAGGCGTGCCTTCAAAGCGGAAGATGAAATGCGGGCTGGCCAGCATCGCCTGCAGCGCGGTGCGAACACCGTCTTCAAAACCATGGGCCGGATCGGTGGCGGCGCGATCATAAAACGCCATCAGGCTTGTTCTGTCGTGCTCCGTGAGCGGACGACGATAGGCGCGGGTGGCCAGACCGGTGAGAATAGTTTCCGCGCATGCCCGCTGCGCCTTTCGCTCCGTGGGACGGCAGCTGAACAGCTTTGCCCGGCTCGGCGAATCCGACACACCGGTCACGTTGTGCGGACCGGCAATGAGCACGTCCATGAGCGGCGGCGGTTCAGTGGTGCCGGGCGCACCCGTACCGCCGGAGGCGCGCGACCAATCGGTGGGACGGATCAGATCTTCGTACGGGCCATCGCTGCGCCGGACAAACGCGACCGATACCATGCGCTGTCCCGCTTTGACCTTGATGGGCGCGCTGCGCACGTAATCGGCGCCGGCCGGTGCGTCGGCAGACAAACCGTTGCGTGCAATGCCTTTGTCATAACGCAGCAGTGCGACCTGCTCGCCATCAATGGAGACGTCGAGATCTTCAATGTGCATGCCCACACCGCCACCCACATTCATGCGGAACTCGTACTCGCCGTCGGCGGGAAACGTGTGGCGCACCACGAGTCCGCCGCGTGATCCGTACGGCGTGCCTTCTACATGATCCCACGGATGCTGTGACGCAAACGGGGAGGTGCGATAGGTGGTTTGCGTAGGTGCCGCATTGCGATCGCCGACCGCCATGCGGCTCACCGCCGCTGCCGCGTTCAAATACGAATCGAGCAGTGTGGTGGAAAGCGCTTGCGCGTCGGAGATGTTGTCAAAGTTGGCGCTCTTGGTATCGAGCGGCAGATAGTCTGCGGCGTTGAAGTGCACGCCAAGCAGATCGTAGACCACGCGTTCGTATTCAGGACGATTGAGGCGCTGGAATACGCGCGAGCCCGGATTGATCGGTTCGGCGTTGTCGATCAGCGACTCCATCGTTTCCACCAGCGCCAGCAGCGTGTCTCCCTTGGGGCGGCGCGAACCGGGCGGCGGCATCATGTCGGCGCGCAGCTTTCGGATCATTTTTTCCGAGAGCGCGCGGTTGGCCATGATCGTGTCCAGCGAATAATCGCGCAGCACGAGATTGCCACGTTTCATGCGCGGATTGTGGCACTGTCCGCAGTAGCGATTGATCACCGCATCAAGTGCATCAATCGCAATGCCTCGCGCGCCCGGCGCCCGCGTCGGCGCCATGCTGGCGGTGCGGGTAAAGGACGCGGGAGAGAGCACCGTGGAAATGCGGGTGCCGGTGGTCGAGATCAGTGCGTTCGCAACAGCCGGTGTGATGGTGTACGCTCCGCCCACCGCTGGTGCGTGGGCATCGGCAATCGGCTGAACAATGGATTCTCGCGCACTCAGCCCGGTTTCAGACCAGCGCACACCATCAGCCGATCGACCGTTGCTTACGGAGACGATCGTGACAATGAGACCGGTGGCAACAACAACACCAGAAGCGAACACCTTCATTACGCGTGTCTCCGGAGGTCAGGTGGGATCCCCCCAACCTTCCCGCCGGCGACAAAAACGCAAGCAGAAACGACGCAAGGGATTGGACCGCTTGGGAAAGCTACGCGAAAATGGCGGGAAGTGTTGGCCCGCCAGCCGGTCAATATTCCACAAAAATCCGCTGCAGCTCGCGCGGGTCGCTCGACCTGGTGAGCGCGAGCATCAGCAGAATGCGCGCCTTCTGAGGCGTCAGATGCTGGGAGACCACGCTGGAGGGCACGGCACGCTCCGCGCGCGCGGTGGAATCTGCGGTTGCGCTGTCCGGAGGGGGCGCGCTGCTGCTGGAATCGGCACGAGGGGCGGCGGCGCGCGGTACGCCGCTCACATTGTCTCCTGAGGGAAACGCCGTGACCAGCACCACGCCCTTCCGACGGAGCTCGCGATACGGGGCGCCCTCACCCGGGGCAAAACCCGTGGTCGCCACAACCACACCGTCGGGCAGCGTGTCAAATGTCGGACCTGTGCCGCCCGGATAGGAGAACATCAGTTCAACGCGCGGCAGCGAATCAATGCCGGCAAGGTCGAACTCGCTGCGCAATCCATACCGTCGCGCCGGCGAGAAGAAAAACTCGGGGCCGCTCGAGCCCACCACACCCAGCATGCCCATCTCGCCCACACTGAAGCCGCCCACGCGCTGGTACAGCTTGCGTACCTCACGCGCCGACAGGATGCGATCGTCCATGACGACCAGCACACCCTTGCCAACCGCCTGCGGAGAGGCGGCGGTCCGCACGGCGGCCAGCAGGTTGATCGGTCCGTCGGGGCTGATGCCGGTGGCCGGACGCTGCGAGCCCACCACCACCACCGGCTTGTCTGAACGCACGGTGAGATAAAGAAAGAAGGCCGTCTCTTCGAGGCGGTCGGTGCCGTGCGTTACCACCACGCCCGCCAGATCATCCCGCTCGTTGAGCACCGATTCGATACGGCGCGCCAGGGCAATCCACTGTGTGGGCGTAATGCGCGTGCTGGCCACATTGGAGAACTGCTCAGCCTCCACCACTGCGTGTCGGGACAGCTCAGGCACCGAGGTCACCACCTGTTCGGCCGTGAGCGTTCCGGCTCGATAGCCTCCCAGCGTGCCGGGTGCACTCTGCACACCCGCAATGGTGCCGCCCGTGGCAATCACGAGCACCTTGGGGCGCGGCGTGCTGTCTGATTGCGCCTGCAGCAACACGGGAACGAGCCCGGCAGTGAGCGCCACGAACAGACGCACGCAGCGAAAACGGGTGCCGATGCGAACCACGCAGCAACTCCTGAAGAGGAACAAGAACCAGCACAGGCATGAGCCCGGCAGCTTCCCGCAAAGATAGGGAGGGTTGACCAGCGTCGGAATGTACGCCAGCATCGACGCATTCAACTACCGCATCTTCAACGGAATCCGCACGCTCGTCCGTATCCCGCAGCGTCCCCATACGATTACCGCAGTTTCCCCGCCCGCCTCACCCCGCCCGGAGTCTTGATGGACAAGCGTACCCTCCCCAGCCGCCACGCCACCGAAGGCCCGGAGCGCGCGCCACATCGCTCGTTCTTTTATGCCATGGGGCTGGGAGAGCAGGACATCGCCAACCCGTTGGTGGGTGTGGTGTCGAGTTGGAATGAGGCGGCGCCGTGCAACATCGGGCTCAAATGGCAGGCCGAGCGTGCCAAGGCGGCGGTGAAGGCGGCCGGCGGCACGCCGCGCGAGTTCACCACGATTACCGTGACCGACGTGACGGCCATGGGCCATCGCGGCATGAAAGCCTCGCTGGTGAGCCGTGAGATCATTGCCGACTCGGTGGAACTCACGGTTCGCGGCCACTGCTACGATGCATTGATCGGAATCGCCGGCTGTGACAAAACACTGCCAGGTCTCATGATGGCGATGCTAAGACTTGATGTGGCGTCTGTGTTTCTCTATGGTGGCTCAATAATGCCAGGTCAATACCATGGAAAAGATGTTTCGGTGCTGGACGTATTTGAAGCCGTTGGCGCTCACGCAGCCGGTCGCATGTCCACCGAAGAGCTCACGGCGCTGGAGAAAGTCGCCTGCCCGGGTTCCGGTGCCTGTGGCGGACATTATACGGCCAATACCATGGCGTATGTCGCCGAGGCGATCGGCCTGGCGCTGCCGGGCTCGTCCAGTCCTCCCAACACACACGACGACCGGGTCGCTTGGGCAGACGCCGTGGGAACGGCGGTGATGCGCCTGGTCAGAGACGGACCGCGTCCCCGACAGATCGTTACCCGCGAGGCGCTCGAGAACGCCGCCGCCATTGTCGCTGCCACGGGGGGCTCAACCAACGCGGCGCTGCACCTGCCGTCGCTGGCCAACGAGGCCGGCATCACCTTTGACCTGTTTGATATTGACGCGGTCTTTCGCCGTACGCCGCTTATTGCCGACCTCAAGCCGGGCGGACAATACCTGGCCAGCGACGTGCACAACGTGGGCGGGGTGCCGGTCATTCTCAAAGCGCTGCTTGACGGCGGCTATCTGCACGGCGATTGCCTCACGGTGACGGGCAAAACGATGGCCGAGAATCTGGCCGATGTGGTGGTACCGCCCGACCAGCAAGTGGTGCGGCCGGTCTCCGCGCCTCTTTCGCCCACCGGTGGGCTGGTTGCGCTGCGCGGCTCGCTCGCCCCCGATGGCGCCATTGTGAAGGTGGCCGGCTGCAAAATCCGTCACTTCAGCGGGCCTGCGCTGGTATTCGAAAGCGAAGAAGAGTGCATGGCGGCGGTCATGGCCAAGCGATACACACCGGGCGACGTGCTGGTGATCCGCAACGAAGGTCCGGCCGGCGGACCGGGTATGCGCGAGATGCTCTCCACGACTTCAGCGGTTTACGGACAGGGCATGGGCGAGGCGGTGGCGCTGGTAACCGACGGCCGGTTCTCAGGTGCCACGCGAGGGCTGTGCGTGGGACACGTAGGTCCTGAAGCGGTGCTTGGCGGTCCGATTGCGTTGTTGCGGGACGGAGACGTGATCACGATTGATGCCGACGCAGGCACTATCGATGTCGCGCTCAGTGACGAGGAGCTGAATGCACGACGCGCTGAATACGTACCGCGGCAGCATGATTTTCAGTCGGGCGCCAT
Source organism: Gemmatimonas sp. (assembly GCA_011390805.1). Classification (GTDB taxonomy): domain Bacteria; phylum Gemmatimonadota; class Gemmatimonadetes; order Gemmatimonadales; family Gemmatimonadaceae; genus JAABRT01. The sequence continues at coordinate 18,112 of JAABRT010000020.1, forward strand.
CTGGCGCTACGCGCAAACCGTGGGACCGGCGCGCTATGGCGCCGTGGTGCATCCGGGCGCCCGGGCCGAAACGCATGTGTACGCCACCTCATGAGCGGCTGTGCTTTCGCCTACGTTTACTTCTCCCACCAAGGTGACGACCATGCCGATGTTTGATTTTTCCTGTCAGGGCTGTGAGCACAGCTTCGAACTGCTCGTGCGCAAAGGCGATACCATCTGTTGTCCGGCGTGCGGTTCAGAAACCGTGGAAAAACTGCTGTCATTGCCGGCGCTCAAGACGTCAAGCACACGCGGCCTGGCCATGCAGGCCGCCAAGCGACGTGACAAGGCGCAAGCCACCGATCGTGTCTTTGAACAAGCGAAATACGAAGCATCGCACGACGATTGACCCCCCACCGAATACGCTGAGCCGCAGTCGCGCGCTCCACCCTCCGGTCACCACTCCCTCCCACACATCTCGCCAATGTTCTACGCCACCAATCCCATCCGCACCGTTGTCGCTGCGGGTGCGCTGCTCGTTTGCACCGCGGCACCTTCAGCGGCGCAGAGCCGACTCAATCCGGTGATCAGTTTGCTTGAGGCCAAGCAGCCGGTATTTGGCCTGTACGCACCCGCCAATCCTCGCGTGCGACCGGGCGCGTCGGCGGTGCCCGCCGCGGTGAAGTCGGCTGATCAGCTGGCCGCCGAAGCGGTGGGATTCACGCGCGCCGATTACATCTTTGACGGAACGATGGAAGGCAACTTCGACCGTGGGTACGCGTCATTCACTGACTTCGCCGCAGGTGTCTCCAAAGCGCGCGCTGCGCACGCCGGACACTCCGCATCCATGATGGCACCGTTGTTCGTGAAAACACCTGGTATTGCCGCCAATCCTGAACTGGCCCGCGAGCGCATTGGCCGGCAGCTCGATCTGGGCGTGAACGGCATTGTGTTTGTTGATGTGGAAACAGCCGATGAGCTGCGGGCTGGCATTGCAGCCATGCGGTTCACATCACAGGGTGGTACGCGCGCCGAAAGCGTGGGCAGCGCGCCGGCGCAGTGGGGAATGAGCGCCGACGCCTACAAGCAGAAAGCTGACGTGTGGCCGCTCAACAAAAATGGTGAGCTTGTGAACTTCGCCATCGTGGAGAGCAAAGTCGGACTTGCGAATGTGCGCGAGATTGCCGCCGTCCCCGGCATTGGCGTGCTCTTCCCTGGTGCAGGCACATTGCGCGGTGTGTTCTCAACCACCAATGCCAGCGGACAGCGCCAGTTGGATGCCGAGGCCTGGGAGGCAGCCATCCAGCAGGTGCTCGCCGCATGTAAGGAGTTCAATGTGCCCTGCGGCTATCCGGCCAACGACGCCGACATTGAAATGCGCATGCAGCAGGGATTCAGCGTCTTCGTGATTGGTTGGGGCGAACCCGGCTTCAGAGCCGTGGAGCTGGGGCGGAAAAAGGCAGGGCGATAAGGCCTGCCGTTTTCCTGAGCGCTATTTTCCGCGTGGCGGGAAGCTGAGCAGCACAGCGCTGGCGCTCGCGGAATCGGCAGTGAACTCTTCCGGGCCTTCGGGCAACTCGTTGAGCTTGAGCACGTACGTCACCACATCGACGTACTGCTCACGCGCGAGGGTACCCGGATTTTCGTCGGGCATGGTGGTACGGATATTCTCAAAGAACTCGTACAACGAGACGCCGTTCCAGTCGAAGCGGAAATCCTCGTGCGTAAAATCTTCGAGCTCATGACACTCGGCGCACACTGCCGTATACACTGCTTTCCCGCGCTCCGCTTGCGCCGCGGTGTACACACCCACCGAGTCAGCCCAGCTGTCTGAAGCACGCCGCGACGGTGTATGCACTCCGCTGCGAACCGCTTGGGCGTACGACGACACCGCAGACGGTGCGGTAGCCAGTGATGTGGCGGGAGAAAACGCCGTAGCAGCGCCAAACACCGCAACAACAACCGTACACGGGAACAGTGCGCGAAGCAGAATCGAAGAAATCATAAATGCAGATGAACGGGGAAAATCGGAACCGGACGGCGGCCGGTCAGTGCGAGCAGCACGGTCGCCGTCCGTTGGAGTTAGACGGTAGCCGGCTGAATCGTACCGTTCGCCAGCACAACATCTTCAGGTGACACACGCGGCATGCGGAACGCACGCGCCGCTTCAAAGAGCATCACACACGCGAGTGCGAGGAGAAACGCGGCAATACCACGAACTGCTGTGACAGTGTTGGGGTTGGCGAGCAGCAACACCAGCGCCGACACGGTCATTACAACCATGAAAACCATTGGCACTGCGGCAAAGATCCATTTGCGGCCCGTGCGACGCAGCCACATGGTGAGGGCGAGCAGCGCCAAGCCGGCCAGCAGTTGATTGGTGCCACCAAACACGGGCCAGATGGCACGCCACACCGGGATGACTTCACCCGATGGGGTGGTGTAGGTCACAAACGCCAAACCGGCCGGAAGCGCCAGCGTGAGTACGGTTGCAACCCAGCGCGTGGTATTGCGGCTGTTATCCCAGCTGAAGAACTCCTGCAGCACATAGCGGCCAAGGCGCGTGCACGTGTCGAGTGTCGTGAGCAGGAACGTAGACAGCGCAAGCAGTCCCAGCATGCTGCCAAACTGCACAGGCAGTCCGAACATGCTCATGAACTGACCGATGCCGGTGGAAAACAGCACCACCGGATTGCCACGCAATGCATCGGCGCCAAAGGGCAGACCCATGATGGTGGCCAGTGCGAGCACCGCCACCACACCTTCCACCAACATGCCACCGTATCCGATACGACGCGTGTCGGTTTCGCACTGCACCTGCTTGGCTGTTGTGCCCGATGAAACCACCGAGTGAAATCCCGAACACGCACCACAGGCAATTGTGATGAACAGAATCGGGAAGAGCGGCCCGAGATGTGCGACCTCGGCAAACACCGGATGCGAACTGCTCACAAAGGCCGGCCACGTGGTATCAATGCCACCTGAGAAACCGCCCACCAGCAAACCGGCGCCGCCACCAATCATCACGGCGTATAGCAGGAACGACGACAGGTAATCGCGCGGATGCAGCAGCACCCACACCGGGGTAACCGACGCAATCACGCAGTACAACAGCAGCAGAATGATCCAGAAATGCTTGGGATTGCTGAACATTTCGGGGATGTAACTGCCGTCTGAGTGCAGCCCAGAGGCCCAGCCGATGGCGATAAACAGCAGAGGCACAAAAATCGCCGTGACCACGCCCAGACGAGCCTTGTATTTGTGTGTCGCCACACCCATGAGCAGCGCCAGCACAATGAAGATGCCTGACGCCACCGCCACGCCCGTGCCTTGCGCCGATTCCGCGCCGCTCGCGTCAAAGGTGTCCACAAACGACGCGGCGGTCAGATCCATGAACACCACGATCACATACACCAGCGCCAGCCAGATGAAGGCCAGAAACAGCTTGAACGACAATGGTGTGATGTAGTCGCGGGCCAGCTCGGCAACCGAGCGTGCCTTGTGCCGTACGGAGGCGATCATGGATCCGAAATCGTGCACGCCGCCCACAAAGATCGAGCCGAACACAATCCAGATCACCGCCGGCACCCACCCGAAGAACAGACCGGCCAGAATGGGTCCGACAATCGGACCGGCACCCGCGATGGACGAGAAATGATGTCCGAAGAGAACGGGTGTGGACGTGGGGACGAAGTCGGTGCCGTCGTATTGCGTTTGCGACGGCACACGATGCGTGTCATCCAATCCGAACTGCCGTGAGATCCAGCTACCGTAAACCCGATAGGCCACGGAAAAGAGCACAATCGACGCGACAAGCAGAAAGGCCGGCATGGCAGGGGCGGGGCAGGGGCGAGGCGGGAGGGGTGGTGGTGGCGGGATACCCACGGGCGTCCCGCTTACCGCCTGACGCTATCGCCAACCCTACCCGCTCGCAAGCCAGTCAGGGAGTTACAGTCTCCGGCACTGGTCTTCCTTCTCGCCGGCCACGTTGCCGCCGCCAACGGGGGCCGGGGTGTTTTCCTTGCACTGCAGGTTCTGCGCTACGCGGTTGGACCGCAGCGTTACACCGCCGCGATTCTTGAATACCTGGAAATCGCCCCGGACTACCGCACCACCCGAAAAGAGCGAACGACTGTTCTCTTCGAGCTGGATATTGCCGTTCACGGTTGTCGAGGTGATCGAGGCGCCAGCGGCCTTCTTTACCTGCAAGTCGCCGTCGATGGTGTTCCGGGTGGAGACCAATGACGCGCCCGACTCTTCCACCTGCAGATTGCCGTCAATGCGCGTGTCTTCAATGGTGGCCACCGCGCGGCGCTTCACCTGAATGTCACCCTTGACTACCGTGCCACTGCGGGTCGTTACAGCCGCGGCGTCCTCGGCCTGCACATTGCCATCAATGAACGCGTTGTTCACGATCGTGACCGAACCGCCTTCCGCAACCTTCACGTCGCCGTCAACGCGGGTGCCGTCGAGTGTGCAGCTCTTTCCATTGGGCACGTAGACCTTTTCTACCGAAATGCGACCGATGGTGCCGTCGCAGCGTTCCGCCGATACACGATCGCTGCTGGAGCCTGAGCCGCTGGTGCCCGCCGCAACCGCAACACCTCCCTCCGATGCGTCGCTTGCGGAAACGCCGGTTGAGGAATCACTGCTGCAACCAGCCAACAGCACCACGAGTGCCGGCAGGATGGCGAAGTGCGGGCGAACGGCGAATGAGCTTTGCAACTGTTGCATGGGACAACCCTTTTAATAGAAATGAAGCAAAGGTGGTCGTGGGGCATCACGGGGGAGGACGTGCAGCACACGCGCCGATGGGCACAGACAGTATTCGAGTTTCGCCGTAAGCGCGCCGTGCCGTTCATCACCCGAAAGCTGTGTCCCGCGCTACATACTGCCGCCTGCGGGAAGAGCTGTTCGCGCGGGCTGTGATTGGTTTTCAGTAAATGCTTGACAGCCCAACGGTTGGCCAGCATACTTTGTTCGCCAGCCAAACAAAGCCCCCTTGCCGTCGCCCTCACCGGGCCTTCTGACGGCTCGGAATCTCCGCCCCCTCCTCGGAGTCGTCTGATGCCCCCGCGTTCCTGCTCTCGCCACCTCGTCGCGCTGATTGGAGCGTCCGTGATGCTCTCGGCCTGCAGCCGGGACTTGAGCACACTTGATCCCGCGCCATTTCCCAATGAACCGGGAATCTTCCTCGATGGCTATGCCCCGGGGCTCTCGTTTCAGGCGTTCGCCGGCTCCAAAACGGACGCGGTCAACATTGATACTGATGCGAGCTTCCGCGGTGGTACGTCGCTCAGGATTACCATCCCGGGTCCGGGCGACGCGACGGGTGGCTACGCCGGTGGAGCATTCGTAAGCAACGTGCCACGTGATTTGCGAGACTACGACGCACTCACCTTCTGGGCGCGCACCAGCATTCCCGTGGCGCAGCTCGACGTGGCCGGTTTTGGAAACGACAACTCCGGAGCTTCGCGTTTCACCGCTCAAAGAGGCGGAATCAGACTGAGCACCGCGTGGCAGAAGGTTGTGATTCCGATTCCCAACGCAGCTCGGCTGAGCCAGGAAGCCGGCATGTTCTTCTTCGCGGAAGGCCCGGAAAACGGCGTTGGGTACAACTTGTGGATCGATGAGGTCAAGTTCGAAAAACTTGGCACCATTCGCACGCCACGTCCTGCGATTGCGACTGCGTCAGTCGTGGATGAGATCGGTGCAACGATTCAAGTAGGCGGTACAGCGGTCACGTACGATGTAGACGGCGTTGACGTGTCTGTGGGCTCAGCGCCCGGCTACTTCGACTGGGTTTCGTCCAACTCGGCCGTCGCGACAGTGAGTGAAGATGGCAGAGTGACCGTGGCTGGCAGTGGCACGGCAACCGTCACGGCTACGCTTGACGGTGTGGCGGCGGCCGGAGCCGTTACGGTGACGGCGGCATCACCGCCAACGGTGGCTGCGCCGACGCCTGTGCGTGAGGCGGCTGATGTGATTTCACTCTTCAGCGACGCCTATCCCAACGTGCCCGTTGATACGTGGTCGGCGTCGTTTGACGATGCCGATGTGTCCGATGTGCAGATTGCGGGTAATGCCGTCAAGAAATACACGAATCTTGTATTCGCCGGTGTCGAGTTCGTCTCGAACCAGATCAACGCGACCCAGATGACACATCTGCATCTCGACGTTTATACGGCGGATGTTTCGTCATTCCGTGTGAAGCTCGTTGATTTTGGTCCCAACGGTGTGTTTGGTGGTGGTGACGATACGGAACATGAAGTGGCACTCTCCGGCACGTCGTCACCGGCGTTGACGGCCAGCGCCTGGAGCAGCCTCGACATTCCATTGTCGGCGTTTGCCGGGCTCACACGTCGCGGCAATCTCGCGCAGATGATCATTTCCAGCGCGAGCTCCACCGTCTATCTCGACAACGTCTACTACTATCGCGTGCCCGCACCGCCCGTGCCAACAGCGCCCACTTCGCCGGCACCAGCCCCCACGCGTCCGGCCGGCAGTGTGATCTCGCTGTTCAGCGATGCGTACAGCAATGTGCCTGTGGGCACATGGTCGGCACCGTGGGACGATGTGGATCTGGAAGACATCCAGATTGCCGGCAACAATGTGAAGAAGTACACAAACTTTGTCTTTGCCGGCATCGAATTCACCTCGCCCACAGTTGATGCATCGGCGATGGAAGGATTTCACATTGACTACTGGACGCCCGATGCCACGGCGGCGCCCGCGTTTCTGAAGGTGAAGCTCGTGGACTTCGGTGCCAACGGCGTATTTGGCGGCGGCGATGATGTCGAACACGAAATCACCCTCGATGCGACCACCACACCGGCGATTGGAACGGGCGAGTGGGTGAGTCTCGATATTCCGCTCAGTGCGTTCACCGGACTTGTCACGCGCGGAAACCTGGCGCAGCTCATCTTTGTGAGCACTGCCAAAACGGTGTATCTGGACAACCTGTACTTCTACACCAACACCGTACCGACTGCACCCGCAGCACCCGCGGCGGCACCAACGTTTGCGGCAACAGATGTGATCTCGCTCTTCAGCGACGCGTACAGCAACGTACCGGTGAGCACCTGGTCGGCGCCGTGGGACGATGTCGCGCTGGAAGACATCCAGATTGCCGGAAACAACGTCAAGAAGTACAGCAACTTTGTTTTCGCGGGCATCGAGTTTACTGCGCCCACCATTGATGCAAGCAGCATGACGCACTTCTCAGTGGATATCTGGACGGCCGATGCAACGGCAGAACCTGCTGTGTTCAAAATCAAGCTGGTGGATTTTGGAGCGAACGGTTCGTTCGGCGGTGGCGATGATGTGGAACATGAGCTCACATTGACAGCATCAACCACGCCGGGCATCCGAACCGGTGCGTGGACGCGGCTGGACATCCCGTTGTCTGCCTTCACGGGACTGACCACTCGCGGACATCTGGCGCAGCTGATCCTGGTGTCGGATCCCAAAACGGTCTATGTCGATAACGTGCTGCTGCACAAATGACATGACCTGAGTACGCACGCTGTACTGCGTGAAGGACATTCATGACGCTATCTGACACCGCAGTTGGCGACACGGTGGAGGCACACGCATTACTGCCTCCACCGCGGCCGTCGCCGTTGGCCGATGAAGTGCTGCGCTTGATCTGGAGCGAGCGCACCATTTCGCGCGCCGAGATTGCGCGTCGATTGGAGTTGTCGCGCTCTACGGTGTCCGAGTTGGTGGCGTTCCTGATTGCTGCGGAGCTGGTGTCAGAAGCCGGAATCGGCGCATCACGCGGAGGCCGTCGCCCCATCAATCTGGAGTTTCAGGATGATGCCTGCGGCATAGTAGGCGTGGATATGGGGGCCAAGCACGTTACGGTGGTGCTCACCAACCTGCGTGGTGTGGTGATCACGTCGGAGTACCGTGAGTGGCTGGTGCGAACCGATCCCGAGGGCACACGCGCACTGGTGATTGAGCTGGTGTCAAAATGCGTTGCGCGATGGCCAGGTGCACCTGATCGCCTGCTCGGAATCGGTGTGGCGGTGCCGACGCCGGTAGATCCCCGGCATCCTGAGCGCTTCTCCACGCTCGTGCTGCCGGCATGGGGTGGCCGCAGTGGACTCGATGTGCTCAGCGCCCGATTTGGGGTGCCGGTGCTCATCGACAATGATGCGAACATGGGCGCCCTCGCGGAGCAATGGTGGGGCGCGGGACGTGGCTACCCGGATTTTGCATATATCAAAGTCGCTACCGGTGTTGGTTCCGGTCACGTGATCGACGGAAAAATCCGGCGTGGGGCAACAGGGGTGGCCGGAGAAATCGGACATGTGGCCATCGATCCACGTGGTGCACCATGCAGCTGTGGCAATCGAGGCTGCCTGGTCACGTTTGTCGGAGCCAACGCACTGGTTGAGCGCGCGCGTGTGCTGCTTGCCGAGTTCCCCGATACCACGTTGCGTGATGACGCACTCACTATTGAAGCCATCGAAGCGGCGGCGCTTGCCGATGATCCACTGGCTGTACAGGTGGTGTATGAGGCGGCTGAATATCTTGGCATCGCCATTGCCAGTCTGCTCAACATCATGAATCCTGCCGCAGTGATTCTTGGCGGTGGTCTTTCCAAAGTGGGCAATCGCCTGCTGGCACCACTTCGTGAAGTTGTACTGCGCCGCACGTTTGTGAGCGCGGTAGCGGCGTCAGAAATCCGGCACAGCGAACTTGGCCCGCTTGGTGTTGCGGTTGGTGCTGCCACGCTGGTGCTCGAAGCGGCACTTAACGATCCGTCGCTCTTTCCTACCATCGGCGCGCGCGCGTAGCGCCACTGACCTGTTCATTATGATCCGTCAAGCACTCGTTATTGCCGCTTCGGCGCTTCTCGTTGCCGCATGCGGCAGTTCAGACCCAGCACCCGCCCGCACCCTGGTGTGGGAAGACAACTTTGATGGCCCCGCCGGCCAGCTGCCGAACGCAAGCAACTGGGGATTTGATGTTGGGACGGACTGGGGCAATGCGCAGCTGGAATACGACACCGATCGGGCCAGCAACGCCTCCCTCGATGGCAACGGCAATCTGGCGATTGTTGCGCGCCAGGAAACCTTTCAGAACCGGTCGTACACGTCGGCGCGCATCACGACGGAGGGGAAGCGGGAGTTCCGCTACGGACGCATTTCGGCGCGCATCAAGCTGCCCGTCGGTCAGGGCATCTGGCCGGCCTTCTGGCTGCTTGGCAGCAACATCACGACAGTGGGTTGGCCACAGTCCGGAGAGATCGACGTCATGGAATACCGAGGTCAGGAACCGCGCGTGGTGCTGGGCAGCGTGCATGGCCCAGGATATTCAGGCGGCAACGCGATCACGCGACGCTATGAGATGCAGCAGGCGCGGTTCGATGACGACTTTCATGAGTTCACCATTGAATGGTCGGAATCACGCATTGACTTCTTTGTTGACGAGACGCTGTACCACACGGTGCGTCGAGGCGACGTAAACGGTGAATGGGTGTTCAACCAGCCGTTCTACATCATCTTGAACGTCGCGGTTGGAGGAACCTTTGTTGGCGCGCCCAACGCCCAGACGCGCTTCCCGCAAACCATGCTGGTGGACTGGGTGCGCGTGTACCAGACCGCGCAATGAGCATCGGCTCGCGGTTACGGGCGTGGTCACAACTCGCGATCTCGGCGTGGCACTCACGCATTGACGATTCGGGAAAAACCGGTTTCACCGCGCAGTATGAAACGGCCAGCGCCGACCGTATTTCCTTTCCGCGCAAGATCGCCTACGGCATGGGCGCGTTTGTCAACAATCTGCTTGCGGCTGCGATCGGGGGAATGGCGATCATTCTCAATCTCGGGCTGGGCATGAATCCCGCGCTGGTCGGTCTGCTCGGTGCGTTGCCTCGCATCACTGATGCGATCACCGATCCGATGATGGGCTACATCTCCGACAATACATCGTCACGATGGGGGCGTCGCCGCCCGTACATCTTTGTCGGTGCGATAGCGGCCGGTATCATTTTTGCGCTGCTCTGGCAGTTGCCTGAAGGAAAGACTGAAAGCTTCTACTTCTGGTATTTCCTGGCCGGCTCGATTGTGTTCTACCTCGCGTACACGGTGTTCGCCACGCCATGGGTGGCGCTCGGATACGAGCTTACTCCCGACTACCACGAGCGCACACGCCTCATGGGCGTGCAGAACTTCATCGGACAGCTCGCGTATCTGGTGTCGCCGTGGTTCTTGTGGATCATGACGTACAAGCCGCTGTTCGAAAATCAGGTGGCGGGAGCTGCGGGGCTGGCAATTGGTATTGGCGTCGTCACGATCGCAATCGGTGTATTGCCCGCGATCTTTCTGCGCGAGCGCTTTGTGCAAGCGGCAAGCGATGGCACCATTCCGTTGGTTCGTGAATCGCGGCTGGCCATGCTCAAGCGCAACATGGCCGAGTTCGCGAAAGGGTTTGCCACCACACTGCGTTCCGGCCCATTTCGAAAATTGTGCGTCGCCACGTTTCTGGTGTTCAACGGCTTCATCATGATCTCGTCGTTCCAGCTGTACGTGATCATCTATTACGTGTTCAGTGGTGATCAGGAAGCGGGAGCGCGCTACGGTGGATATGCGGGCACATTGGGCGCGGCCTCGACATTCGCTGTGATCTTTATTGTGACGATGCTCAGCACGAGGTTGGGCAAGCGAAAAGCATTCTTTGTGTCTACCGGCCTGTCGATTGTGGGCTACGGCCTCAAGTGGTTCTGCTACAATCCTGACTATCCGATGTTGGTGTTGCTACCGGTTCCACTGATGGCGTTCGGTCTGGGTGGATTGTTCACACTCATGGGCTCCATGATCGCCGACGTGGTAGACGCCGACGAGCTTGAGACACACCAACGCCGCGAAGGGATGTTTGGCTCAATCTTCTGGTGGGTGGTCAAGCTTGGCATGGCAGCCGCGCTGGCGGCCGGTGGATTCCTGCTCAACGCCACCGGTTTTGATGTCGCACTGGGCGGCGCGCAGAGCGCCAACACCATCTTCCTGATGCGGTTGTTTGATGTGGTGATTCCCATGGTGACGTCGGCAATCGCGATCTGGGCTGTAGCCAAGTACCCGATTACCGAGGCCCGGGCAAGAGAATGCCGCGAAGCACTTGAAGCGCGTCGCGGCAATCCGGGGCCGGCGTTGGCGGCGTAGCAGGACTTTTGCCAATACGCGCTGTTACGCGCGTATTGGTGTGTGTCCGTTCGCCGCTGTTCTGATGGCGCTAGGCGCTACAGTCCAAACCCGCGTGGCCAGCGCGGTGCCATGCGCGGCCACGGGAACGGAAGCACGCCCGTAAACGGGTAGTCCCCAAAGAGCACATCGGCCACGCCCTGCCCCTCCGAGCCCGGCAACCACGCGGCAATGAATGCGTCGGTTGCGGCGAGTTCGTCATCAACAATGAGCGGACGTCCGGAAACAAGCACGGCCACCACAGGGATACCCTGGGCGCGGATGGTGTTGATCGTGGCCAGATCTTCCGGATGCAGAATCGAAAGCTCGAGCGTTTGACCATAGGCAGCGAGATCGGCCGTCTTTCCGGCGGGACTTGATCCTACAGGCACCGCACCCGCCGGACGAATGTCACCCATCCCCTCGGCGTAGGGACGTTCGCCGATTACCACGATCGCGACGTCATGTTGCTGCGCATTGGCCAGTGTGCCGTCTTCACTCAGTGTGGCATTGGGTGCCACTGCCTGGATCCCTTCCCAGATCGAGGTGCCACCCACAATGAAATCATTGCCCGAGGTGCCCTGCCACGCGACGGTGAAGCCGCCACACTGATGTCCGCGATTGTGCGCGTTCTTGCCGGCCACCAGAATGCGTGCGTCGCGATTGAGCGGTACCAGCGCGTTGTTGTTCTGCAGCAGCACAAGTGACTTGCGCACGGCTTCGCGCGCCACGGCACGATGCTCAGGCGCACCGAGGCACGACTGCTGCGACCAGTAGCGTTCGGCCGGACGCGGACGTGTGAACAAGCCGTAGCGATGCTTGACCAGCAGAATGCGCCGTACTGCATCGTCTATGCGCGACATGGGAATCGTGCCGTCGTTGGCATGCTGCAGCAGCAAGTCGAGACAGCGCTTCCACTCGACCGAGACCATGAACATGTCCACACCGGCGTTGGCCGCGAGTGCAACCGCCTCAGCCGGATCTTCGGAGAGGTAGTCAACACCGTCCCAGTCGGACACAACAAAGCCTTGAAAGCCCAAACGATGTTTGAGCACGTCGGTGAGCAGGTATTTATTGCCGTGGCATTTCACACCGTTAATGCTGTTGAACGACGCCATCACGGTGAGCACACCTTCGGCGAGCGCCGGCAGATAGGGCGCCATATGCACGCGCTCCAGCTCAGGCTCGGTGATGACCGTGTTGCCCTGGTCGCGGCCGCCGGTGGTGCCACCGTCGCCAATCCAGTGTTTGGCGCAGGCAATCACCGAGTCGCGTCCAAGATCACCCTGGAGTCCGCGCACCATGGGAGCGGCGTAGCTGGTCACCAACGCATGGTCGTCGGAAAAACTCTCGTAGGTGCGTCCCCAGTACAGATGCTGTGCAACGGCCAGCGTCGGGGCAAAGGTCCAATCCACACCGGTGGCCAGCACTTCGCGCGCCGTGATGCGCGCGATGCGCTCCACGAGCTCGGCGTCACGCGCTGCACCCAGGCCGATGTTGTGCGGAAACACGGTGGCTCCAAGCACGTTGGCATGACCGTGCACGGCATCTACGCCGTAGAGAATCGGAATCGGTGCGCGCCCCGGCGCGTCCGTCATGGACGCCATCCAGTAGGCATCGTTCATGGCAATCCAGTCGGCCGGTTGATTGCCACCGGGTGCGGAGCCGCCGCCACTGAGGATCGATCCGAGATGATGTGTTGATACATCGTCGGGGGTCACGGCCATGCGTTCGCCCTGGATCATCTGTCCGACTTTTTGCTCAACTGACATGCGGGCAAGCAGCGCGTCGACAAAAGCGACGGCCTCGCGGTCCGCAAAATGTGCACTCATATATGTGTTTGTTAATCGCGCGTTGTTGCAGAAAATGTGCGCTTGCGTGCGGTGTCCGGCACTATCGCGCGTGATCGTCTACCAACTCAAACTCCGTCCGCAACTCTGCGTTGGAGTGTCCTCCAATCCACACGTGAAAACGACCGGGCTCCACAATCAGACGTTGGGCCCGCCCGTAAAATGCCAGATCGCGCGGCGTAATGGTGAACTCCACGTGCCGTCGCTCCCCGCGCTCAAGGTGTACGCGCGTAAATGCCTTGAGCTCCTTCACCGGCCGCGTGACATCGCCTACCAGATCGCGCACGTACAGTTGCACGGTCTCATCTACCGGGCGTGGCCCCGCATTTACCACATCCACACCAAAGGTAATGCGGCCGTTCATGGTCATCACGGCGCTGCTGCTGAGCAGATGCTCATACTCCACATGTGAGTACGAGAGTCCGAAGCCAAAGGCGTACAGCGGCGTGAAGCCCGCATCGAGATGAAATGAGGTATTGCCCACCGACACCTGATGCGCCCGTGGTTCAATGTCCTCGATGTGCGTGAACGACTCGAATGTGGCGGGTTTCCCGGTGTGCTTGTGCGCGTAATAAATGGGGATTTGTCCAGTCACGCGCGGAAAGGTCACGGGCAGTTTTCCACTGGGCGAGACCACGCCAAACAGGAGATCGGCAATGGCCTTGCCGCCCATGGAGCCGGGGTGCCACGCGTACAATACCGCATGCGCGTGCTTGACCGTGTGCTCAAGGGCAAGCGGCCGACCGGCCATGATCACGAGCACCACCTTGGTACCGGTGGCGGCAATCGCCTCCAGCAGCGCATCCTGCGCCCCGGGTAGTGTGATGTCGGCGCGGCAGTGTGCTTCGCCTGACAGAATGGCCTCTTCGCCCAACACACAAATCACGACATCCGAACGGGCTGCCAGTTCCACTGCACTGTCAAAGCCTTCAGTGCCGGTACTGCGTGTTGTTTGCACGCCGCGCGCATACTCAACCGTGGCCCGGTCACCTACCAGATCGCGCACCGACTGCAACACGGTCCGGCTGTGCGCTGCATCGCCGTCAAAAATCCACGTGCCCAACTGTTCGTACGGATCGTCGGCCAGCGGGCCGATCACAGCAACCGACGAGAGTTCGTCGGCGTGCAATGGCAGCGCCCAGTCATCATTCTTGAGCAATACAGCACTCGCCACCGCCGCATCGTAAGCCGCGCGAAGATGCGAGGGATCTGCCACCGCAGTAAACCTCGACGGATCGGTGTGTGCATTGTCAAACAAGCCCAGCCGGAACTTCACACGCAGAATGTTGCTCACCATCGTGTTGATCTGCTGTTCCGTAACGCGCTTGTCCTTCACCAGCGACTCGAGATGATCGGCGTAGGTGGTACTGGCCATCTCCATGTCGACGCCTGCTGTGGCCGCCTGATACGCCGACTCGCGATCGTTTTCCGTAAAGCCATGTACGGCCAACTGTCGTATCGACTCCCAGTCACTCACCACCATGCTGTTGGCTCTCCACTCCTCGCGCAGTACCTGACGCAGCAGAAAAGTGTTGGCGGTTGCCGGTACGCCATCAAGATCCGAAAACGATGTCATGAGCGTGGCCACGCCCGCATCAACGGCCGCTTTGAACGGACGCAGATACACGTTACGCAGTTCGTTTTCGGGAATGTTGGTGGTGTTGTAGTCGCGACCACTTTCACTCGCACCGTAACCCGCGAAGTGCTTGGCACAGGCAGCAATGCTGCCGGTCTCCGCCAGATCGTTGCCTTGAAAGCCGCGCACCATCGCTGCGCCGAGCACGCCGGTAAGATACGGGTCTTCACCAAACGATTCGGCCACGCGGCCCCACCTTGGATCTCGCGCGATGTCGATCATGGGCGCGAAGGTCCAGTTCACACCGTGCGCCGCGGCTTCCTGCGCCGCAATGCGCGCTCCCTCGGTGACCATCGCCGGCTGCCACGTGGCAGCCTGACCGAGTGGAATGGGAAAGACGGTGGCGAAGCCGTGAATGACATCACGACCAATCAACAACGGAATGCCGAGACGACTTTCTTCAACGGCGATGCGTTGCAACTCATTGACGGTATCAACATCTACTTCGTTGAGCACCGAACCCACGCGTCCTTCGCGGATCGCGTCGCGCAGATGATCGGGCACGTGTCCGCCCGCTGCGTTGACCTGCGCCATCTGGCCAATCTTCTCGCGCAGCGACATGCGATCGAGCAGCGCGACAATCTGCTGCTCGATCGATGCGGCGCGCAGTGATGCGCTCTGACTCACCACCCGACCGTGAGGTAGGTGCGAATCTCCCATTCCGAGCCCCGAGCACCCGGCGCTGTCGGATCGCAGGCGAGGGTCCCTGTGGCGTCCGGCACCTGCGCCGGGCAGAAGCGCGGAGAGAAACGGTCGAGTGTGCGATACGTACCGCGCACACCAAATCGGGTGGACGGCAGTTCGGCCCAGTTCGGCATTCCGAGGATGTACGACACGTCGGCCATGTACTGTTCGGGGAACGTGAGATTGAAGTCGCGGTGATAGTCAAACGGACCCCAATCGTTGAACTTGGCACCAGCAGCGACTTTGATCTGCTTGCGCACGGCGCGCAGTTCGCCACCGTAGCGACGAATCAGGCGATCACTGTCTCCGTTGGCCTGCCCGTTGCCGCCAAAGAGATTGGCAATAATCCGAAGATCGGGGGTGATACGTGAAACGATACGGCTTCGCACTTCCCACAGGTCAGCGGCGGGTGCTGCGCCACTAAACGGGAAGAACGTGCGTCCATCGGCCAGAATACCAATAGCCGCATCCTGTGTAGTTGGCAGGTGACGATAGGTATAGCCGAGATTCGCTGCAAACCGAGCGTCTTCGCGCACGTCGCTGTCAAAGGCGTACATGAACGTGGCGGGTGTCGGATCCCAGGTGAGCAGCAACTCACCGGCTACCGTTTCACGATTCCAGCGCACGGCGAACGGATCATCGAGAATGTTGCGTGGGCGACCGGGTGCCGGCACATCGGCCGGTATCGGTCCGACAATCGGCTTCTGCCAGAGGAAGTTGGGGGCGATGGTGAGATTGCCCGCGATGTATGTCACACCAGAGAGTGCGTTCCACTGGTTGCCCATACCACTGTCTTTCAATCCCCAGCCGGTAAACGTCATCGTGGACGTCTGACCACCATCGGCCACGAGACCCATCGCCGCGCCCTGCGCATACCAGTTCCAGCGTCCACGGCTTACAGAGATTTTGGCTTTGGCGCCCAGTGCATCGCTGTCCTTGAGACGGTCCTGCAGTACGCGGTAGTTACCCGGTTCGCCGTCAGCAATCTGGAACGTGCGTCCTACGCGTGTATTGCCACCCCAGATGCCACCCACTTCCACGAGAGCCGGACCAACGTTGGTCTCGGTCGCGAGTGTGAACACACGCACCTTTGGCTGCGGCACCGCAAACGAACTGGTGTTTCCACTTTGACGCGTAAAGTCTTCCTGATACACACCGGTCACATTGAAGGGACCGAGCTGACGACGATACTTGGCGAGAAATGCGGGGTTGGCACCCCACCACAGCTCGGGACCGACCGCAATCTTGAGTCCTGCCAGTTTGCGCTTGCCGGTGAACTCCACGCCGAGCGGTGCTTGCCCGTTGTAGATGTCAATGTTGGGTCCGTAGTTCGCTTCCCGATAGAGCCCGAAGAAGTCGCCTTCGTATCCCCAGTGATAGTGACCGGTGCGATAGAAGCCATCAAGTCGGAAGTCGGCTTCATCCCAACGCACACTCGCGCGATACACGGCCAGTCGCTCAAGGCTGCTTGTGGTCACCGATGCCCCATCGGTAAGCAACGTGCGACTGCGTCCACGATCTTCGTAGAACAGTTCGTTGATTGGATTGTCGGGCACGTTGCCGAGCACGTTGAGCGACAGCATGGCGGTCACGTTTGACGCGGGCTTGGCTTCGAGGTCAACAAAATACGACTGCAGATGATCAAACCCCTGAAAGCCGGGGCGTGCCGTGGCGCTGGGCGCCGACTGATCGGGTGTGCTGATGTTACTACCACCGGTGTTAAAGCTCGACAGCTCCAGACGCATGCCACTCACGCTGATGCGACCACCGGTTTCGGCGATCAGTGCTGAGCGGTCACCGCGGGCGCGCAACTCCATTTCGGATGGATTGATGGCGCTGAAATGTTCGCGGATTGTGGCGCGGTCGGTGCGCGGACCGTACGGGTCGAGCGTGTATGCGCGCTGCAGGGCGTAAAAGGCGGCGCGCGGGTAGAGCTGGAAGAATCCACGGGAATCGGTGGGGCCTTTCGCGGCAATACCCCACCACTCTTCGTTCATGTTGTTGTCGCCCGGCATGAAGTCTTCCGCGTAGGCCTCGTTCGACCAGCCGGCATCGGTGTCCTGCACGTCCAGGTTGGATTCCTGTCCAACCTTCCACCAACCATCGGACCACTGGAAGGTCATGCCGCCGATGGCGTTGCCTACGCCTCCCTTGCCGGCAGACTGCAGATAGATCTCTTCCCACTGGCTGATGAGATAGCGCGCCTGCATAACCTGATCTTCGCGACGCTCCTTCGCGTTGTAGGCGTCGGCGCCGAACTCGGTGAACATCACAGGCACACCCAGCTTGTCTTTCACATCCTGAAAGAGCTGACCAAACGACATGCCGCGGTACACGTTGGTGCCGAAGACATCCAACCCCTTGGTTTCCTGCGCGATGATGTCGATGTACTGCAGGTCGCCGTTGGCCATGGACACCGGCTTTGACGGATCACGCGTCTTGATGTCGCGGATGATCTCGCCGAACAGCGAATAGAGATAGCGGGCCTTGGCCGCGTCGCGCTCCCCAACCGGCAGGTTTTCTGTCTCCGCCGACTTCCACGACAAACCGTAGTTGTTTTCGTTGCCAAGCAGGTACATGAGCACGCCGGGCGTGCCGCGGAACTCATCGACCATGGCCGCGACTTCGCCCTTGAGCATCTCGCGCACGCGCGGATCGGAATAGTCGGTGTTCGGGTTGAACGCGCCACCGACCGTGACGCCGTAGCGACCGACGGCGTGGTTCAGCACGGTGTAAATGCCGTAGTTTTCGTAGATGTAGCGCACCCATTTGGGCGGCACGCCCACGTACAGTCTGAGTGTGTTCACGCCCAGACTCTTGAGCAGCGCCATCTCGCGGTCGAGTGCGGTGCGAATGAACTCGTCGGACTGACCCCAGAAGTTGTAGGCGTAGTTTTCGCCAACCGGGAAGTAGTCCCAGTTCATGCCCAGAACCATGAAATCGCGGCCATCGACCTGCAGTCGCGACCCGGTGGCATCGCTCACCACCCGGACACTCTCCTGGGCGTGCACATCGGCCCGGGGGGCTGCGGAAAAGAGAAGCGCCAAGGCGAGCGCACTCGCGGGGGCGGGGGCAAACCATCGCGCGCCCGTGAGTCGGGCAAAAAGCGATCGGGTGGGGCTCATGCGTGCCTCGTCCTGGGTGGGAGCAGACGGGTGGGTGGGGACCTGAGGAGGTCCAATCGAACTTTGTTCGGACGGCAAACAAAGTCGCACCGGAATCCTGAGGTGTCAAGATCCGTTTGCTCGGGAACCGTTGGCTGACCGCCGCTACTCCATGGGCAGATACATGCCATTTCCCAGCGGCATCATCTGCTGAGCGGACATGGCGCGCGACGTGGGCGGCGCTTCTCCGAAGATGTCCATGGCCCGTATGGCGGCGTCCACAGCCGCCAGCGCGCGCTCGATCTCGGTGGTGGTTTTGGCGATTTCCCAGCGGTAGAGCGCACCTGACGCGGCGTAAGCGCCGATGCCGAACACCATGCCGGCGCCCAGCACAGGCGCGGCAAGGGTGGCTCCGGCCAGCGCCATGACCTTGATGCCGGTGGCAGCGGCAATCCCTGCTCCGGTGGCAACACTGCCACTGATGCCCAGTCCGTAGCCGGCAATGTTGGCGCCGAGTCCGCGTCGCAAATCGAGGTTGGCGGTGACTTCGCAGCCGCGCGGGTCGCCGGGAAGAGAGGAAATGGTCACGCGCAACTCACGCACGTACACGCCGTAACGGGTCCAGGTAAACCGATAGTCGCTCCCCACCATGTCGGGGATGCGAAACACCAGCACCCCGCCGTCGAGCGGGTGCCCGCCCACCGTTTCCACCAGCTCGAGTCCGTACGGGTGTGCCTGGAGTGTACGGCCCAGCGCCGCGAGTACCATGCGCGGGGGGAACCGGAACGGTCGGGCAATGGCCAGCGAGCGTTGGGATGTGCCGAGCAGCCGCGTGGCGACGCGGTCCTGCCACGCGGGCACCCGGTTGGCCTGCTGAATCGCCGATGACGACGACTGCAGCTCGGCCATGGCCAAGGAGACGTAGCGCTGCGAAATGCCGGCTTCGATGGCCGCGACTTCGACGTCGTGGGCACGGAAGCCATCGGTCTGGGAGGCGCTCTCCGTAGTGGTGCGCATCTCATCGGCGCCAGCCGCAGGCAGCGCGCGCGTATCAGCACCCAGTCCGGTGTCCCGCACGCGGGACTCGAGACGAGCGGCGGCTTCGGCCTGCAGCTGCGCGGCGCGCCGCCAGACGGCGTGCGCTTCGTCGGTGCTGAGCACGCGACTGCCGGAGGGCGCGACGGCCGCCGGTGTCGATTCGAGCGCCTTGGTGAGTGCGTCGGCCAGCGCTTCGCCGGTAAGAAAGCGATCGGCCGGGTCTTTTTGCAGGCAGCAGTCAATCACATTGGCGAGCGCGGGCGGAATATCCGGCGCGTACGACCTGAGCGGTGGCGGGTTGCGCGTGGCGTGGGCCACGATGATGGCTTGGGGCGATTCGCCGTCAAAGGGAAGCCGCCCGCTCAGCGCCAGAAAACCGGCGACGCCGAGCGCGTACAGGTCGCTGCGTCCGTCAAGTGTATCGCCGGCACACTGCTCCGGGCTCATGTAGTGCACGGTGCCCAGCACGTAGCCGTCCTGGGTTATGGACGGATCGAAATCAGTGCGGGCGATGCCGAAATCCGTCACGACGGCGCGGTTCGTACCGCGGTCAATCATGATGTTTTCGGGCTTGATGTCGCGGTGTACGATGCCGCGCGCATGGGCGTAGGCGAGCGCCCACGCCACTTCACGCAAAACCCGCACGACGTCGGCCGGGCCAAGCGGACCACGGTCGCGAATGCGGTCCGCGAATGACTCACCCTCGATGTAGCCCATGGTAAAGAAGGCGAAGCCATCCACTTCGTCGGCGCGATAGATGTCCACGATGTTCGGGTGCGACAGCTGCGCGGCCGTACGCGCTTCGCGCAGGAAGCGTTCGCGTGTATCGCCCACCTCCGCCAGATGCGGAGGCAGCACTTTCATGGCCACCAGTCGATCGAGGCGCTCGTCGCGCGCCAGGAACACCACTCCCATGCCGCCACGACCGAGTTCGCGCTCGATAGTGTATTGGCCGCGCAGCGAGGTGCGCAGGGAAGCGAGTTCGCTGGTGGGAGTGGTAGGCATGGGTGACAATACTACGAGGCGGACGCGACTCTGGTTGCAGTGGACAGAATAACAACCGTTTGACCGCGTTATCGGTGGGAGTTTACGGTGAACGGTTTGCGGTGACCGACAACCGAAAACCGTCCACTCCGACTGAGAACGCAGTCGAACGGCTGTTGACCACTGTCAACCGAACACCGCCCACCCCGGCCGACAACGCAGTCGAACGGCTGTCGGAGACTGTCAACCGAACACCGCTCACCCCAACCGACAACGCAGTCGAACGGTTGTTGACGACGCTCGGCATCGCCCCCATCTCCGAATTGACACGGGGGCGACGGTCACCCTGACCATCGCCCCCGCTCCCCGTGATGTGCTGCCCGACGCGATTACTTACCGCGCCGGCTCGAGCATATCGCGGATCTGGTCACGGGCGTCCTGCAAATGGGCCCGCGTTGCGCGATCGTTGGTGCGGCTGACGGCCGCGGCCAACTCACGATCGAGATCGCGCATTTCGGCCTTGAGCAACGGACGGATGTCGGCGGTGCTGCCACCGCCACCGCCACGACCCGGTGCGCTTGCTGCGGCCGCTGGCGGATTGATCTTGCCGGCCATGGCGTCCAGATACGTGCGCTGCAGCCGCTGACGATAGATGTCGATCGTGCGACCGTTGTAGATCTCCTGCCACAGCCCACGACGCAGCGTGGTCAGCATCTCGGACAACGGCAGCACCTCGGAACGGGAGCTGGCCATGCCTTCCATTTCGAGCATGCGCTGCATGCGGTCGTTGGAGACCAGCGAGCCCAGAGCACGCGACTGCGCCCCGGTGATGCGTGACAGGCTGCCCTGTGCTTCGAGTCGGTTGATGATGCTCGGCTCGAGCAGGTACGTGGGCGTGGTGAAGGCGTTGTCGATGAGGAACTTGAGCGCCTCACGCTGACGCGCCGGTTCAACGGGCGTGTACACCGCACCCGGCTGACCCACACGCTTCTCCGTCTTGTACGCACCACCGACCACGCGCGACACGTGCGCCATTTCGGTGGCCCACTGTCCCACGAGGCGGGTGTAGAGCAACTGCATGTCGCTGTAGTCTTCGCCCACACGTGTGGTGGACGCCGGCTCGATCATCTTGATGATGCGCTTGATGTTGCGCACACCCAGTTCGGTGGCGCGAACGGCATCCGCGTCGCCGATGGCTTCCGACTGCTCGCCCGGGTCAGGTCCACCCGCGCCGGCATCGCTGGCGAAGCGGTACCACGGGATCGTGTCCTGCATGCGTGTCCACTTCTCAAGCGTAGGCTTTTCGTCTTCCGGCGTGCGCGCACCCGGAATCGGTGTGTAGCCCCACATCACCGCGTACTTGTCGTACGGACCCACCTTGGGCACGAGGTCTTCCACGGCGATGCCGTCTTCCGGCTGCGCGATGTAGTTCAGACGCGCATAATCCATGAGACTGGCCACGTGTCCCATGCGCTTCACGAAGTCCTTGTTCCGGATCGAATCGATCGGATACATGGAGCTCGACTTGAAGTTGTGCGGGAAGCCGAGCGTGTGTCCGACTTCGTGCGCCACCACGTACTGCACGAGGCGACCCATCAACTCTTCCGGATACGGATACTGCAACACGCGCGGGTCGAGATGTCCGACCTGCGTGAAGTACCACGTACGCTGCAGGTTCATGATGTTGTGATACATCATGACATCAGCGTCGAGGATTTCACCGGAGCGTGGATCAACCGTGCTGGGACCGACGGCGTTTTCCGTGGGGCTGGCGAGCCAGCGGATGACGGAAATCGTTGCGTCTTCGGGATTCCAGTCAGGATCGTTGGCCGGCGGTTCGGCGGCCACGATGCCCTTGGAGAAACCGGCCATTTCGAAGGCGGACTGCCACTCTTCAATGCCACGCTTCACGTACGGAACGAGCCACTCAGGCGTGCCGGGATCCACGAAGTACGTGATCGGCTTTTTGGGAACGCACAGATTGCCGACCTTCTGCTCCGAGCACTCAAGGCGCCAGCGGTTGGCGAAGCGGCGAGTGACCACGCGCTGATCGGCTGAGCCGAAGTCGGTTTGCGTGGTGGAGAAAAAGCCCACGCGTGAATCGTGCAGACGCGCCATCATCGGCTGCTCGGGCAGCTTCGTGAGCGAGTAGTGATAGAGCGTGGTGCCACCGTTGCCGGCTCCGGGGCCGGTCGCGGGCGCGTTGCACGTCAGTGACGCGTCCACTTCAACATTGATGGAGTACGGCGACATGCGCTCCACAAAACTGCGCGACGCATCACGCTGCTGACGGGAGCAGCCCTGGCTGAAGTTGTCGATCGCGCCGGTGAACATGCGCGACACATCAATCACGGCGCTGGAATCCTTGCCGAACGCCTCCACGTTGTACGCCGCGATGATCGTGGAGTACCGGATCATGTCAACAGACTTGTTGATGGAGCCCGTGTCGGTGGACACGTTGCGCAGATTGGACTGACGCAGCAGAACGCGGGTGCCGACGCGCTCAAAACGCACCAGCTCCTGTCCGGCGCGCGTTCCACCGCTTACACCATTGGGCGTGGCGCGGATGGTGCGCACCACGATCATGTCTTTGCCCAGCTCGGAAGCAGGGATTTCAAAGAACCAGCGGCCGCGCACTTCGTGCACACCGAAGAGTCCCTGTTTGGAAACTGCGGCAGAGGTAATGACGGAGTTGTAGGGACGCGGCACCGGATCGGCGCCGGGTCCACCGCCGCCCTGTGCGCCGGTGGTGGGGCGGGCGTTGGAATCGCCCGGCGTGGTGGCTGCTGACGGCCGCGAACCTGCGGCCGGTCGAGGAGAAGAGCTGGGCGCTGGCTGGCGGCACGCGGTCACAAGGACCGCCGCTGTCAGCGCTGACAAAGCAAAGACGCGCATCGTGCGGGGGTGAGAGGGAATACCAGGTGGGCAGTGGCGGGAAGCGTGCTGATCCGCCACGTTTGTTAAGCTATCTGCCTGCCGGACGATCTGCCTCGAAAAAAACACCGAGTGCCCAGCGCCCATACTACTACTCCCTGGTCCCGTTCCATGCTGACCCCAACCACCAACGGAGCGTCGCCGATGTCCGACGGCCGCTCGGTGGCGGTGGCGGCGTGGAGTCAGGACGGGCTTATCCTCGATGCCAACGATGCCTTTCTGTCGCTCGTGGGTGCATCGCATGAGGTCTTGACCACCGGTTCACTGAGCTGGGATTCCATTGAGGACCCGGTGGCCGCGGTGTCTACCCGTGCCATGCGCATGCTGGTGGCTGAGGCCGGAATGGCGCCGCCGTACGAAACGATGCTGCGCCACGCCGACGGCACGCTGGTGCCGGTGCTGGTGGTTGTCACGACGCTCGATCGGGAGCGTGGGGTCGGCTGGTGCTTTGCGCTCGACCTGCGCACGCAAAAGGCCACCGAAGCCGCACTGCGTACCTCCGAAGAGCGCTATCGGCTGGTCACGCGCGCTGCCGGAGGCGCGATCTGGGAATGGGATCTGGAGCACGATCAGATCACCTTCCTCGACGGGGTCGCTGATCGCTTCGGCTGGGATGTCACGGGCCAGGCCATGCCTATCAGCTGGTGGCACGAACGCATCCATCCCGATGACATCGGTGCACTGCTCGCCACGGCCGAAGAGGTGCACGCCAGCCGCATTGGCAACGCCACCCATTCGTATCGCTTCCGTCGCGCCGACAATACCTGGGCGATGGTGCATGATCATTTCCACGTGGTGCGCGACGAACAGGGTGGGCCGGAGCGCGTGCTGGGGGTGATGCTCGACGCTACCGATCGGCACGCGCTCGAAGAGCAGTTGCGTCAAGCACAGAAAATGGACGCGGTAGGGCGGCTCGCGGGCGGCGTCGCTCATGACTTCAACAACCTGCTCACCGTCATTCGTGGCAACGCGTCGCTGTTGCTGGAGCAGATGCCGGCCGAAAGCGAGTTGCGCGGCGAAATACAGGAAATCGAACGTGCAGCCTCACGGGCCAGCGATCTTACCCGGCAGTTGTTGGCCTTCGGACGCAAACAGGTGTTGCAGCCGCAGGATCTGGATATCAATGCGGTAGTGGCGCAGCTCACGCGCATGCTCGACCGGTTGATTCCCAAAACCATTGCGGTACGACTCACGCCCGCGCCCGATGTGGGGCTGGTGCGCGCCGATCGCGGTCAGGTGGAGCAGGTGATTCTCAACCTGGTCATCAACGCGCGCGATGCGATGCCCGATGGCGGTGCGCTGGAGTTACGGACTGGCGAGTTTGACGTCGGCCGCACGCAGCGGGCATGGAAGGTGGACGGTCCGGTGGCCCCACCGGATGTCCCAATCAGACCCGGCCGGTACATTTTCCTTTCGGTGACCGATTCAGGGGCCGGCATGGACGAAGGTACACGCGCACGTGCCTTCGAACCGTTCTTCACCACCAAGGCGGTGGGTCAGGGTACGGGGTTGGGATTGGCAACCGTATACGGCATTGTGAAGCAAAGCGATGGCTACGTGTGGATTGATAGCGCACCGTTGCGCGGCACCACGGTGCACGTGTGTTTGCCACGCGTTGAAGCAGAAACCAAAGCGCCGCGTTTCACACCATCCTCTGTTGCCGCGGTGCCGGGCCCACGCACGGTCCTGCTGGTAGAAGACGAAGACGGTGTTCGTGATCTGACACAGCGCGTCCTTGAACGGCAAGGATACATGGTGTTCGTGGCGCGTGATGGCGTCGAAGCACTGGCGCTCTTTGAAGACCACAAGGGCGACATTGACGTACTGGTAACCGACGTGGTCATGCCACGACTTGGCGGCAGCGAGCTGGTAAGCAAGGTGCGCGCGCAGCAGAGTGATCTGCCGGTCCTGTTCATGTCGGGCTACGCGCGCAACGCTGCGATTCGCGGTGCGCCCGGCGACAGGCGCACACGCTTTTTACAGAAGCCGTTTACCGTACCGGCATTTCAGCAGGCGGTCGCCGAGTTGTTGACGCACGCGTCGGCGAAGCGTGGGCGTTCAGCCAATGCGCCGTAACGCGATTGTGCTGTGCTGCAGTGCAGCGCCGGAAGATCACGGCCTCTCTGCTTTCAGTTTGAGCGCCAGCCAGTCGGCAAGAACGCCCAGCGCTTCCTTCGTTGGACGTCGATCCGGCAGCTTCGCGTAACCGGCCGGCACGCCTGACGGATCGCGCTGAAACAAGTGGTTTGTCGCTGGCAAGACACGCACGGTTACATCCGCGTTGCCGCCCGAACTGAACGCCGCCGCCAGCGTATCGGCCTGCTCGGCTGTCACCTGCTGATCTGTTTCGCCCTGCAACACGAGCACCGGTACACGCACCACGCGCGCGGTGGGTATGGGATCGTAGCGGATAAACTCCTGGAGCCACGGACTGCGTTGTGCCGTGCTGTCGAGCTGCTGTTGCGCGACCTTGAACATTGAGTCGCGCGCGGCCCCGGCGCTTGACGGATAGAGCTGGGCAATGGCTGACCGTTGCTGGAATGCAATCACGCGCGCACCGGTGTACGCCGGACCAGCGAGCAGCGCGATCGCCGCCAACGTGGAATCCGTGGACGCCACAAGCGGCGCAATAAGCCCGCCTTCACTGTGGCCGATGAGTGCCAGACGCGAGGCGTCTACGTCGGAACGATTGCGCAACCAGCCCAGCGCGGACTGCACATCCTGCGCAAAATCACGACTCGTGGCCGTTGCAAAGTTGCCGGTGCTTTCGCCGACACCGCGATCGTCCAGTCGCAAGACGGCGATTCCGCGACGCCCCAGTGTGTCGGCGATGTCGCGGAACAGGCGATAGCCCTCGATGCCCGCCAGTGCCGCATCACGATCCTGCGCACCACTGCCCGAAATCGTCACGGCGACGGGAAACGGTCCTGCCGCATTGCGCGGTGTGGTCAGCGTGCCGGCGAGCGTATGTCCCATCGGTGTCGTGATACGCACCGACTCGGCGCGATACGGGGCACCCTCCGGAGCGTCGTATGACACAGCAACGTCGGGGGCCGCAAAGCGACCGAACAGCGCGTCAAGGCCACCTGCGACACCTCGTATCACGTATCCACGAAGATTCTGCGCAGGTACTGCGCTCTGCAGCAACTCCCCGTTCTCGGAAAAAATGTACTGACTGGTGAGACCGGCCACGGTGACTGTGCTGGTGTCGCCACGATGCCCAATGGACATCGGTGTTAACTGCGCGCCGGCAGCCAGCATGACCCAGGCGGTGTCCACTGCCGTGCCGCTACCGCGCGGTTGGCGCCGCAGCGTATACGCCGCGTGAGACAACGACTGATTCACCAACCACGAAGCACCGGTTCGCGAAGGCAGCGTTGCCTGAGGCGCACCGAGTGACGACTGAAGCGACGCACCAGCCGGCGGTGCCGCGTGCACGTACGCGCTGTCGCCTTGCACGCGCAGCACCAGCCGTTGCATTGCGGCTTCGGAATCATTGGCACCTGGTCGCCACGCTTCAATGAGCAGCGTGGATGTGCCGCCGGCTTCGTTGAGTAACTGTGTCCAGCGAATGCGCGGTTGCCCACGCAGTCGCAGGTCGCCCACAAGCGCACCGTCGGATCGCTCAACGCGCTCCACGCCGAGCGTATCGTTGCCGAGCACGTACAACATCGTGTACCCGGGCGCGGCGTTCGCCAAAGATGGACCGGAGGTTGGCTGCGCGAGCAGCAAACCTCCGCCGATTGCGAGCAGCAGCAGCCCGATAATCGCCAGCACGACTGGGTTGGTGAACGGACGACGAAAGGGACGAAACATGGTGCTCTCCGGTCAGGAATCTGGTTCAGCATTAACCGGGCGCTTGGTCGCACCCGGCTTCCGTCCCGCGCGCTTGAGTGCATCGCGCAAGACAAACTCGATCTGCCCGTTCACGCTGCGCAGCTCGTCATCGGCCCAGCGATGTACTGCGTCGAGTACCTCGCGGTCGATGCGCAACAGAAACGGCTTGCGTTCAGCCATTGGCGAGCGGGCGGTATGACATGGGAGTGCGTTGCCTCAATGATGGATCGTACCCGTGTTCACCACCGGCGTTACGGCCCGGTCGGAACACAGCACGACCAACAGGTTGCTCACCATTGCGGCTTTGCGCTCTTCGTCAAAATCCACGATTTTTTCGGCCGACAGCTGGGCGAGTGCCATCTGCACCATACCAACGGCGCCTTCCACGATGGTTTGCCTCGCAGCCACGACGGCGCTGGCCTGTTGCCGTTGAAGCATCGCGGCGGCGATTTCCTGCGCGTAGGCCAGGTGGCTGATCCGGGCCTCCATCACTTCCACTCCCGCCTTGGCCAGTCGCTCGGTGAGCGCCTCCAGCAAACTGGTGGACACAATGTCGGTGTGCGTGGACAACGAAATGTCTTCGTCGCCGTGCGTGTCGTACGGGTAGGTGCTGGCCAGCGCACGCAGCGCCGATTCGCTCTGCATGTGCACGTATTCCGTGTAGTCGTTGACTTCAAAAATCGCCTCGGCCGTATCGGTCACGCGCCATACCACAATGGCTGCGATATCCACCGGGTTTGAGCGGGCATCGTTCACCTTGAGTTTGCCCGTTTCGAAGTTGTGCACACGCAGTGAAACGGCCTGCTTGTGCATGAACGGGTTGGTGAACCACAGCCCGGGCGATTTTGCCGTGCCGCGGTAGTTGCCAAAGAGGGTGAGGACGCGCCCCTCATTGGGATTGACGATAAAAAAACCGGGCGTGAGCACGAGTGACAGCACAGCCACCAGTGCGGCGGCAATAGTTCGCGGCCCGTCCTGCACTTTCACCGCGACGATAAACATCCAGGCACTGGCGAGCAGCGCCACGATGAGCAACAACAGAATGGGAATGCCAGCGACAGGTTTGGCCTGCGACTCGCGAAACGTCATGACCGCCTCACCAGACAAGAGTGGAGACTGAGCAAGTGACAGCAGAATGATATCACTTGAATATCGAATACGGGGGAGGTCGGTACGCGGTTTCAGGAGTTGTGTGTGATTTGTGTCACGCCCTGCTGGCCCGGCGCAGAACTGATGGCGCGCGTAGTTTGCGGGCGTGACTTTGACGCTCTCCCCGACAGCCCGGTCGTTTTCCGTGGTTCCCGACGCCGCCCCCGAGCGCTGGCGTGTGTTGGCGCTGGTGGCAATCGCCGAGCTGCTGGGGATGGCGCTGTGGTTCGCGGGAAGCGCTGCTGCACCGCAGCTGTCCGAGGCGTGGTCACTCTCGTCGTCTCAGGTTGCGTGGCTTACCAACGCGGTGCAGCTGGGTTTTGTGGTGGGTACGGCGCTGAGTGCGTTGCTGAATCTCGCGGATGTTGTGCCGGCGCGTCGCCTGTTCGCGGTGGCGGCTGTGCTTGGGGCGGTGGCCAATCTGCCGTTGGCGTTCACTGACTCGTACGGCGTGGCGCTGGCATCCCGGTTTCTGGCGGGCGCCTGTCTTGCCGGAGTGTACCCGCCGGCCATGAAGATGGCGGCCACATGGTTTCGGGCGCGACGTGGGCTGGCCGTGGGCACCATCGTTGGGGCGCTGACGATAGGCAAGGCGGTGCCGTATCTGGCGCAGGCGATTCCCGGCAGTACGGTGGCACACATCACGTATGGGGCGAGCCTGTGTGCACTGCTGGCGGCACTGCTGGTTGGCGTGGGTTACCGCGATGGGCCGTACGCATTTCCAGCCCGCCCGTTCAGCTGGTCGTTGGTGGGCGACGTGCTGCGCGGTGAGCGCTACCGGTTGGCGCTTGGCGGCTATCTCGGTCACATGGCTGAACTGTACAGTTTCTGGACGTGGATTGCGACATTCTTCGCCGCGAGCGAACTGGCCCGTTCTGCTACAAATGATCCGTACATGACCTCTAACTGGCTTGTTGGTGTTGTTTCTTTCGGAGTGATTGCCGTTGGTGGAGTGGGGTGCATCTGGGGCGGCCTGGTGGCCGACCGCATTGGACGTGAAGCGCTGGTGATGCGCGCCATGGCGATCAGCGGCGTGTGCGCGCTGCTCATAGGAGCCGCCTTCGGCCGCAGCTGGTGGCTGCTCGCTCCGGTTGCACTGGTGTGGGGATTCTTTGTCATTGCCGACAGCGCGCAGTTCAGCGTGCTGGTAACCGAGAGTGTACCCGCCGACGCGGTAGGCACTGCGCTCACGCTGCAGGTATCGCTTGGCTTCCTGCTCACCACGGTCACGATTCAGCTCGTGCCATGGATTGCCCAGACAGTGGGTTGGCAGTGGGCCTTTTCTCTGCTGGCGCTCGGACCCCTGATGGGGATTCTCAGCATCAGACGTTTGGTGGCGCGCCAGACTGAGGGCATAGCTCACTCGTCGCTGTAGAGAACTTCCTGCGCGTAACTACAACCTCACGCGTTCGTAGGGAGGGTATGCGACGAGCGTGTTTACGCGAGACAGCGCTCAAGCAGCGGGATGGCGTGTTCGAGCGACTGAAGCTCAGCGAACACACGCTGACGTACCTGTTCCGGCAAGGGCTTGAGATCGGGCACCGCCACCGCGCGCATGCCAGCCGCCATGGCCGCCTC
>JAABRT010000021.1 GCA_011390805.1 Gemmatimonas sp.
TGTGTGTGTACTTGCTGCCGGCACGCTGGAAGCGCAACCTCAACCGTTAGCGCCGATCGCACCGCCAACACGCGCGGCGGCCGAATGGATGACATTTGAGACGGAGCACTTTGCGGTTCATGCGCGCCGTGAGTTCAGTGACTGGGCGCGTACGGTGGCGCAGCGACTGGAGTCCATTCATACGTCGGTTGTCGGGGCCACAGGGTTTACCCCGCAGCGTCGCATTACGGTTCTGGTAGACGATCCACTCAACGCCTCCAACGGCAATGCAATCTCCTGGCTCGACGCGCCACAGATTGCGCTCTATCCGGTGCCGCCCGATCCCCGGTCACAAGTGGGTCGATCGCGTGATTGGGGGGAGTTGCTGGCGGTGCACGAGTTTGCCCATGTCTCACACCTCACGCGCCCAAGTCGCGGTGCGCGCTCATGGTTGCGTTGGTTTCCGGGACAGTTTGGTCCGTTAGCCAGCGCGCCGCGCTGGGTAAAGGAAGGCTACGCGACCGTGATTGAAGGGCGCCTCACAGGAAACGGTCGTCCGGCGTCACCGCTGCGCGCGGCTGTGCTGCGCGAGTGGGCCGTGTCGGGATTGCTGCCCACGTACTCATCGCTCAACAGCAGTTCCGGTTTTCAGGCGGGAGCATTTGCGTATCTCATGGGGAGCGCTTTTCTGGAGCGGTTGGAAGCCGAACATGGTGATTCGTCGCTCACGGCACTCTGGCGACGCGCTACGGGAAAACGTGCACGCTCATTTTCGCGCGCGTTTGAAGAGACATTCGGCGATGCACCCGCTGATGTGTACGCGCGCTACACGGCTGAACTCACGGCCGATGCCATCACACTGGAACGGGCGCTCGATTCGGTTGGTCGGGTTGAAGGACGGCTGGAAGCACGTATTTCGCGCGGGGGTGGCGATCCCGCCATCAGCCCCTCGGGCGAGTTGGTGGCCCTCTATCTGCCAGGTCCGGTGGATGAACCGGGACGGGTAGTGGTGTGGTCTACCGACACAGCATCAGACGCAGTACGCGACAGCGCACAGCGCGCGCGCGCCGAACGGTTGTCTCGTACTGACGCCGAGGATTTGCTGCCGGTACCAATGATTCCGCGCGGCCGTACGGCGAGATACACATTGCGTGATGTGAACGGGGCGAGTTTTCGCGAACCCCGCTGGTTTGGGGACGGCAAACGTTTGCTGGTGATTCGCAGTGACTATCGCCCCGATGGTTCGGTGCGTCCCGATGTGTTTGAATGGACACTCAACACGGGCAGCGTACGTCGTATCACGCATGGCGCCGCCATCAGCGATGCCGATGTATTGCCCGGCGACAGCGTGGCGGTTGGCACGCGTTGTCTGGCCGGTCACTGTGACATTGTGCGCATCGATTTGCGTTCGGGTGACGTGCGTACCGTGATTGAAGGTGATGCCTTCACGCAGTTTGTGCGTCCACGCGCCATGCCCGATGGACGTTCCGCTGTGGCATCGAGTCAGGTGCGTGGTTTGTGGAGACCGGTGTTGCTGGACGTTTTCAGCGGCGTGACAACACCAATCGGTGACGACGTCACGTGGCATCGCTACGATGTCACGCCAACGCGCACCGGTGATGCGGTGCTGCTCACGAGCGAAGAATCCGGCATTCCACAAATCGTGCGTCACACGTTGGCAACCAACCGCACGGTATCGCTCTCTCGCGTGTTTGGTGCAGCCATGGCACCTACTCCGTTTCCGGGCGATTCGGCGCTGCTGTATTTGAGTTTGCACGCGCGTGGCTACGAACTGCGCAGGCTTCCGGTGCAGGACACCGGCATTGGCGCGCTCCCACCCACGTTGCTCGCGCGATTCACCAACCCAAGTGTTGGTGCGGTTGTGCGTCAACCTCCGCGTGATCAAGGCGTGGTGTTCGATACACTGGCACCGCTGCGCGAACGGGCGTACGGCCGAGGCTCACCACGCTGGAACATGCTACCCATGCTCGCCGCCGGTCGTGATGGAGAAGGTGTGGGTGGCGCGGTGGGTGCAGCAGACGCCGTAGGTCGCTTCGGCTGGATGCTGTTGGGGCTCGGCAGCAGCGAGCGCACTGCGGAACGCGGAGGCGCACTTCGGGCCACAGTGCGCACGCCGCACGTGACGCTTTCTGGCGAACTGCTGCGCGCATCACAGGGCGTTGCATCACAGGATGCATTGCGCGACCGCGCGTTTGCGCGCGGTGCGCCCCTGCCGGCGAACAACAGCGCGGTGGTGGGGGAATATCTGCAGTCGGCGACCACGTTGTGGAGCGGCGCGACGCTCAGCGCGGAATGGTCACGGCGCGATCTTCGCGGACATACAGGGGTTCGTGTTGGTGCGGCAGCACATGAGTTGCGAGGTCGCACTGATGTTGATGTGGTCTCGTTTGTAGCGACGCCTGGTTCGCCGGGAACGCAAGTGCAGGTGCAGCGCAGTGCGGCAACCACGCGGTGGCACGGATTTGTTGAACTCCAGCGCACACTGTCGGCAGACATCGGACCAATCGATCTGCGTGCCGATGTACGTGGTCATGTCTCGCGATCACACAACGCGCTGCCTTCGTCACTGTACATGTCGGGAGCGGACATTGATCTGCCCGGCGATGCGCTCAATACGCCAAACAATGCGGTCACGCGTCAAATGCTGCAGGCGCAGATTGCACTTGATGCCGGTGGACCGCTGAAGATCACTTATGAT
Source organism: Gemmatimonas sp. (assembly GCA_011390805.1). Classification (GTDB taxonomy): domain Bacteria; phylum Gemmatimonadota; class Gemmatimonadetes; order Gemmatimonadales; family Gemmatimonadaceae; genus JAABRT01. Next base: position 2,699 of record JAABRT010000021.1, read on the forward strand.
GGCCTTGTTGGCACACTGCGCGGTGAGTCGCCGATGGAGGTATTCCGCGTGGGTGGTCTTCCGTCGATTCTTGTAGCGCAATCGGCTGTGCCGCAGCGTGTTGCGGCACCCTGGTTATCGGCCGGTACGCTGTCGGGAAACGACGTGACGTCGCACACGTTGCGCTGGCGCTCCGCCAATATGTTCTCACCCTTCGCCAGTGCTGTGCGAAGCGGTGGTCCATGGCTGCGAACAGCCGGTGTGGTGGGTGACTTTACCGAGTTTGCGCTTCCGTTCAACCGACTGCCCGGTGTGGCGACAACCTTCGGCGCTGCCTATGTCTTTGATGCGCCGGGTAGCGAGGCGGTACGGGCGTGGGTTGGTGTCACCTTCACGCCCTGACCGCTCCCGCTATTTCCACGGTATTTCGGGAGAGCGATAAAAGTTGACTCCCATTGCCTGCAAGCGCGGTCCGTGTTCGGCCAACCGTGTGCGAAAGTCCGACCACGCACGTTTGTTGCGCTGACTCCACCCGAGTTCAGCAATAGCGATGAGGCGAGGGAACGCCAGAAACTCATAGTCGCTGCGTTTTTCCAGCGTCTCCGACCAGAGTGGTGCTTCAACACCGATCACGGCACGCTCAGGCACGCGTGCCAGAAACGTGGCCGGCTCCCACGAATAGGCGTGCTCCACTGAAATCATGCCGGCCCACCGCAACCCGAGGATGGTGTTGGCGTCGTATTTCATGTCCAGGTAGGTGCGATTGCCGGGGGAGAGAATGATCATGCCGCCTCGTTCGGCGTGCAGGTACGCGGAGTCTCGGCTTGCGCGCGCATCGCTTCGCCAATGCTGCACCAGTGTGCCCGGATCGAGATTGGCCGGTGCAATCTCCCCCCAGCCGATCATGTTCTTGCCTTCGGTTCGCACGATGCGTTCTACACGCTCAATGAATCGCAGATATTCCGTATGCGTAAGCTTCTCGACTTCGTCGCCACCCAGATGGATGTACGGGCCCGGAGTAATGGCGGCGAGTTCACGCACTATGTCTTCGACAAACGCGTACGTTGACTCTTTGGACGGACAGAGTGCGCTGAAGCCAACGCGGATACCGGTGTACAGCGGTGGAGCCACACCGTCGCAGGTCAGCTCGGGATAACTGGCCAGCGCGGCGTTGGTGTGCCCCGGCATATCAATCTCCGGCACAATCATGACGTTGCGTGCCTGCGCATACTCTACCAACTCGGTGTATTGCGCCTGCGTGTAGAAACCACCGGGGCCGCCACCCACCTGCGTGCTGCCACCGTGTCGGGTGAGATTGGGACGCGACATGATCTCAATGCGCCAGCCCTGATCATCTGCGAGATGCAAATGCAGCACGTTGAGCTTGTAGAGCGCCATGACGTCTACATAGCGCTTGACATCATCGAGCGGCAGAAAATGTCGCGCTACATCGAGCATGGCACCGCGCCAGGTATAGCGTGGCGCGTCTTCGATTTTTCCAACCGGTAACGTGAGTGTTCGTGAAAGCGCTGCCCGATGTTCTACAGATGCCGGCAACAGCTGGCGCAGCGTTTGCACGCCGTAAAAAAGTCCGGCCGGTTCACGCGCGGAAATGCGTACACTCCCGGTACGCACATCAATCTGGTAGCCCTCCGCACCGGCGTCGTCGTTGTCCTCATCAATGACCAGTTGAATCGCATTGGGTGGCACTGCAGCGCGTGCAGCAATGCGACGGGGTGCGCGTGGCGCTCCGGGGCCGAGCATGGTGGCCAACCGTCGCCCGATTCGCTCGACCTCTTCACCGGCGTTGGCTGCGATCACTACCGGAGTGGAGTCGGTAATCGTGAATGATCCGGTACGCGCCAGATCCACACGTTGCGGTGCGGGGATGATTGCGTGTGTTGGCGCAGTGCGTTGTGCGTGTACCGGCGCAGCCATTGTCAGGCACACCAGCAGCGTGGCCACGATGCGCATTGCACCCGCGCGGCGCGAGCTACGCGAGAACGCTACGTCACCGAACAAACCAATTTGACGCGACGCGCACCGCACGGAACCGACGGGGAAGAGCAGTGAGAGAGTCATTTCGCATTCTACCCCGCAAACGCGCGCGGGGTAGAATGTTCTCGTCACAATTGGCCGAGGTTCGTGAAGAGTGCGTTGGCTTGCGGTGACGTCACTTGCTCCTGCAGCGACATATATGTGCCTTGATTGAGCAATTCGTGTGACGCGCGTTTGATGTGCGCCATGACCGATCGCGCGAGGCCGGGACCCACACTTACCCGAGCGACACCCAGTTCCTTGAGTTCTGAGACAGAGGGAGCACCGGGACTGCCAAGCACGTTGAGCGGCGCGCCCACCGATTGCACCAGACGACGGATGGTGTCAGTGTCGCTCACCATCGGCACGAAGATGCCGTCGGCACCGGCGGCGATATACGCAAGGGCGCGTCGGACTGACTCTTCGAAACGTGTGCTGTCGTCTCCAACCTTCTTGAGATAAGTGTCTACGCGCGCGTTGATAAACAGATCAACGCCGGCCTCGCGCGCGGCTTCACGTGCGGCCCACAAGCGCTCTGCATGTACAGCGACGTCCAGCAGCGGCGCACCGTCCGCTCCCGGTGAGTCTTCAAAGTTGACACCCACGGCACCGGCCTCAATCACTGCCCGTACGGTGAGGGCGACGTCGTGTGGGGAGCCTGTTCCGTAGCCACGTTCCACATCAACCGTGACAGGTACCTGCACGGCGCGTGTGATGTGCCGCACCACGCCAATCATGGCGTCGCGCGTGAGTCCCTCACCATCGGGATAGCCCAATGCCCACGAGACGCCCGCGCTGGTGGTGGCAATGGCCCGGGCACCGGCGTCTTCCACCAAGCGTGCGCTCATGGCGTCCCACACGTTGGGCAACACCAGAATCTGATCATGTCCAATGGCGTGCATCTGCCGGAACCGGGCCGCGAGGTCGTGCTGTGACATTGGAGATGATGTGTGAGATGTGATGCGCGGATATGTTGCGCAGTATGCCGGAGAAAGTTCGCGTGCTGGCGGCGGTCATCTGCCGCAACAATGAGTTTCTGTTGGCGCTTCGCCCCGCGGGTAAGCGACACGCAGGGTACTGGGAGTTCCCCGGTGGCAAGGTGGAACCCAACGAGCGCGATATTGACGCGATGGCCCGGGAGCTGCATGAAGAGCTGGGTGTGACTTTGCATACCCTTGGCCGGGAGCTCGGCTGCTATCGCGATGGTGACAGCGAGTTTGAAATTACGTTTGTAGACGTGACGATTATCGGTGAACCGGTGGCGCTGGAGCACGCCGCGCTGGCCTGGGTGCGGCCGCACGCGTTCAGTGAGTACAAGCTCGCGCCCAGCGATGCCGCGTGCGCGCGTGCGATTATTGCGCAGTGTCCGTAGCCAGGCGCGCCGCCTTTCACGTTCCCTCGTGTGTTCTCCGTCGCGCCGCCCAGTAAAGCGCCGACCCCAATGCGACAAGCAGCGCCGTTTTCCATACCGCTTCCCAGCGCACCTGCAGCATGAGCCACACGCAAATCGCCAGGCCGGCCGCCGGTATCGCGAAACCGCCCGGCAGGCGCATGGCCTGCACCTCTGCGCCAAAACGTGCCTTGAGACGCGGCAGCGCCGCCAGACTGGTGGTGTAACCGATAAGCCGTGTGAGTGCACTGAGCACGGCTAACTGTGTGAAGGTGCCGGTCAGCGCCAGCGCGACGCCGAAGCCGAGATAGGCAAGGATCGACACATGCGGCGTTTTCCACTTGTGATGCACCGCGCCAAAGGTGGCCGGCAGCAATCCGTCGCGGGCGAGCGCGTATGTCATGCGCGGCGCGACCAGCACCGACGATGCCAGATTGCCGAGAATGGACGCCATGGCCGCAAACAGAATCATGGCCACGCCAGCGGGTCCCATGAATACGGCTGCCGCGTCTGCGAGTGGACGCTTTGATGACGCCAGATCGGGGGTGAGCGCCACCGCGACCACCTGAATGCCGACGTACAGCAGCGTTCCTGCGAGGGCCGTCACGAGCAGAGCTTTGGGCAGGTCGCGTCGCGGATCCCGCGACTCACCGGCCGGCACCAGCGCGCCTTCAAAGCCCACGAACGCGTAAAACACCAGCAGTGCCGCTTCGCCCAGCGTGCCCAACGGCGGAACAACCGCCTGGGCAAAGGTCGACGGCTCCACATGTGTGAGTCCCACCAGCACGAACACAAGCAGTGGCACAAACTTGGCGATACTGATGCCAAGGATTGCGCCCATGCCCTGCTTCACGCCAGTGATATTGAGCAGCGCAAACATCACGGCCAGTCCGACAATCACCGTGGCGCGACCCGCTCCCTCGTTGACTGACGGGAAGTAGGTGCCGAGATACGTAGCAAAGAGATTGGAGTTGGCGGCGAGTGCGGTCACCCGACCGAGGTAGAGCATCCACCCCGTTTGGTATCCCCAGAAGGGTCCAAACGCCGTGCCGGCGTACAGGATCGGCCCGCCCGTACCCTGGAAGTAGCTGGCCGCTTGTGCAAAGCTGAGCATGAGCGTGGCCATGAGCAGTCCGCAGAGCAGAAAGAGGGCAGGGCTGAACAGACCGGTGAGACGGGCGGCGTCGGCGGGCAATCCGAAGATGCCGGCACCGATCATACCGTTCAGCGCCAGCAGGGCCAGCGCGACGCGTCCGAGTTCACGCTTGAGCGGCTCGGCGATAGGCAGGGTTGGAAGCACGCGGGAGCATGGCCTGTGCGTCCTTCGTGCGCAATAGGTGTAGCACATGTTATGAGACCACACACCAGAACATCACGGGCACCGTGGTCGGCGATCGCGTTGCTGACAATTAGTGCCGCAATGGTTGGCTGCGGGGGCGATGGCGCATCGTCAACTGCCGAGACTGTTGACGACATCGCGCTCACACCCGATTCGGCGTCGTTTGCGTCACCCGATGTAGTGACATCGCAGGTACCGGCTCCCACAACGCTGGTGTCGCTATCAGGTGATGGTCTGATGCTGGTGAGCTCACCGGCCGGATCAACGCGTCAGTTGGAGTTCAACATGCCGGCCCAGCAGGCAATCGATGCGCTGGCCGCTGTGTTGGGTGCGCCCGGCGAACGCAGCACCAATCAGGATTGTGGAATGGGTCCGCTCGATTTTGTGCCGTTTGGCGACGAGCTGATGATCACCATCCAGAACGATCGGTTTCTCGGCTGGACGGTGCAGCGCAATGGTGCAGCCACAATGCGTACCATGAGCAATATCGGACTCGGATCAACGCGCGCTGAGTTGCAGGACGTCTACAACGCGGACATCGCGCGCACGACACTCGGCATTGAGTTCATGGCCGGTGGGTTGCAAGGCATTCTGGCATCGGACGCACCAACGGCGCCCATTACCGACTTGTGGGCGGGCGCGAGCTGCGTAGCCCGTTAGCCATCACGAGCTGCACGACAGCATGGAGCAGCCCACTTTATGCCGCGCCCATTCAGGTCGCTTGGCGGCGAAACGCTCCATGCCGGCCTGTTCACGATACGGGTCGCGCAACAGTTGCAATAACAAATCAATGCGCGAGGTATCGCCGTTGGTGGCCAGGTCAATGGCCTCCTGTGCAATCCAGTTGCGCAACACGTAGAGCGGATTGGCCGCGTGCATGCGGGCGCGTCGATCGGTGAAGGATTCGCCCGATGCACTGGTGAGTGCGTGCCAGCGACGCAGCCAATGCATGAAGCGATCGTTGTGCTGGGTGAGCACGTTCTCGTGATAGAACACGTCGCCCAATACATCGGTGATCACAGCGTCATGATTAATGACCGGTGGCACCTCGCCCAGCGCGCGAAAGAAGAGCGTAAAGTCAGCCTGTGCATCATGCATGAGTGCAAAGGCCTCACGGATTAACTGTTGCTCGGGTTCACCGTGCGCCGTAAAGCCGAACTTGGCCGACATCATCTGCTCGTACGCGCTGTCGTATGTACGCAGGAACGCATCGAGTCCGGCCTCAAGTGGCTCCGGTGATTGAAATACTGGTCGCAGCGCTTCGGCCAGTCGGACGAGATTCCACTGTACGATGGCCGGTTGTTGGCCATAGCGATAACGGCGGCCGGCCGCATCGGTGGTGTTGGGTGTCCAGTTGGGATCGAAGTCTTCAAGCCATCCGTACGGCCCGTAGTCGATGGTGAGACCCAGAATGGACATGTTGTCGGTGTTCATGACGCCGTGAACAAATCCCACGCGCATCCATTCCACCACCATGCGTGCCGACCGTTCGCACACTTCGGTAAACCACGCGCTGCGCCTGGCGTTGCTGTCGCCCGCAAGGTGCGCATAGTCGCGGCTGATGGTGAAGTCCACGAGCTGTTCGAGCAAAGCGCGTTCGTCGCGTGCCGCCAAAATTTCAAAGTTGCCAAAGCGAATAAAGCTGGGTGCTACGCGACACACGATTGCACCCGGTTCAGGCTGGGCGTTGCCGTCGTAGAGCATGTCGCGCACGACATCGTCACCTGTGCCTACGAGTGACAGTGCGCGTGTTGTAGGTACACCAAGGTGAAACATCGCTTCGCTGCACAGGAACTCACGCACCGATGATCGCAGCACGGCACGGCCATCGGCGGTACGGGAATACGGTGTGGGACCTGCTCCTTTGAGCTGCAGCTCCCACCGTTCGCCCTGTGCGTTCACGACCTCACCCAGCGTGATGGCGCGTCCGTCTCCAAGTTGGCCGGCCCAGTGTCCGAACTGATGACCACCGTAACACGCGGCGTACGGTTGCATGCCGCGATACAGTGCATTGCCGCCGAACACCTTTGCGAACTCCGGTGTGTTCACCTGTTGCTTAGTAAGGCCGATCATTGCGGCCACTTCCGGAGAATGCGACAACAGTACCGGTGCGGATACAGGCGTTGGTTGCACCGCGCTGTAACACGCTCCCAGCACCTGACGACGTCGCATAGACGTATCAGGGTCGGCCGGCAGCTCACGCACAAAGCGATTGTCAAACACAGTGTCCGGCGCTGCAGGAAAGCCGAGCGCAGGAAGTGAAGTGGCGATATCAGTGGACATGATTAACCCAGCGTCAGTTCGCGTCGTGCCAACGCTGCCGGCGCAGCAGTGCGCCCGCTGGCGCGTGCCAGCACGATCAGCGTGAGTACATACGGCAACACAAGAAACAGTTGATACGGTACGGCATTCCAGCCAAGCGATTGGAAGAGATACTGCAACGCACTGGCAGCGCCAAAGAGCAGCGCTGCACCCGCTACCCCAAACGGAGTCCATCGGCCGAGCACAACGATGGCAATGGCAATAAATCCTTTGCCGGCGCTCATGTTCTCTACAAAGGTGCCAGACTGAGCAAGCACCAGGGTGGCCCCGGCCAGCCCGGCCATGGCACCACCAAAGAGCACGGCGAGCGCTTGCACACGTCGTGGTTGAACACCCGCGGCCATCGCGGCGTCCGGGCTTTCACCAACCGCGCGCAGCGCCAGTCCTCCGTGCGTGCGAAAAAACCACCACGCCATGGCCGGTACGAGCAGGTACAGCGCGTACGTGACCAGCGGTTGCGCAAAGAGCGCACGGCCAACGAGCGGGATTGAAGACAAAAGCGGCACTTCCACCGCAGACGTAGTAGGTGTAGTGAGCCCCACACCAGTGCTGCCGTACACCGACTTGTACAGCAATCCGGTAAGGCCGAGTGACAGCAGGGTGATCGCGGTACCGGTGATAATCTGATCGGCACGCAGATAAACCGTGAACAGCGCAAACAGCACCGTTACCAGCAGCCCCGCCGTGAGACCTGCGGCGAAACCAACACTTACTCCTACACTGCCGGCGGCAATCGTTGCGGCTAACGCACCGCAAATGATCGAGCCTTCGAGTCCGATGTTAATGACCCCTGATCGCTCCGTCACGCACTCGCCAAGAGCGGCGAGCGCCAGCGGAGTGGCCGTGCGCACGCTGGCGGCGAGAAAATCGTCGAGTGGTGCAATAAAGCCGTCAAGCAGCATGTTCATGTGCTGGGTGGTACGGATTCAGGCGTCACGGTATGTGCCGTGCGGGCCAGAGAAAGACGCACGCGGTCGCCGGCTATGACGAGCAGAATGATGACCGCTTCCACAACATTCACGAGCGCTATCGGCACACCGGCGTCACGCTGCATGGCACTGCCGCCTGCCTGCAGCGCGCCGAACAATATCGCCGTGCCCAGCACGCCCAGCGGATTAAGCCGGGCCAACAGCGCGACGGCGATCGCGGTGTAGCCGTACCCCGGACTGAGATTCTCGTACAGCGCGTACGTGACACCGGTGTACTCCACGCTTCCAGCCAGCCCTGCGAGCGCGCCGCTCATGAGAAACGCCGACACACTCACGCGCGCCACGTTGATTCGTCCTGACGTTGCGGCCGCCGAGCTGTTCAAACCCACGGCGCGCAACCGGAACCCACTGGCTGTATTGCGCAGCCACCACCAGGCGGCGGCGGCCAGCAGCACCGCAATCAGGCTGCCCACATGCAAGCGACTACCCGCGAGCAGCACCGGCAGTTGCAGCGCCTTGTCCAGTGCAACGCTCTGCGGATAAATCTGCGAGGGCTCCTGCAGTGGTCCGCGCACCAACCAACCCACGGCGTAGAGCGCGACGAAGTTGAGCATGATCGTGCTGATGACTTCGAGCACGCCAAAGCGCTGACGCAGCAGCGCTGCGATTCCCGCCCACGCACTGCCTGCAAGCATGCCGATCAGCAGTATGATCGGCAACGCGGCCGCACCCAGCGAGCTTCCCAACACAGCAGCGGCGGCCGTCGATGCGGCTGCGCCAGCCAGCAGCTGACCTTCGGCACCGATGTTGAGCAGACCGGCGCGAAAGGCCAGCGCTACAGCCAGACCTGTGAGTGCCAGTGGTACCGCACGCACAAATGTGGCCGATGTGATCGCGTACCACGATCCAAAGGCCCCGTTGACCAGCGCCCGCAATGACTGACCGGGATCGTAGCCGGTGATCACCAACAGCACCACAAGGAAGCCTGCGGTCAGGGCCAATGTTATGCCCAACCGCAGCACTACATCGAGCGCCGTTCGTGTGGCCGGTGTCATGCTCACGACGCCGCCAGCATGGCTCGGCCTACCACCTCGCGTTCCCTCGGTACTTCGCGCAACACGCCGTCGTGCATCACGAGTACGCGGTCGCCGAGAGTGAGTACTTCGTCGAGGTCACTGCTGAAAAAGAGAATCGCAATGCCCGCGTCACGGGCGTCACGCAGTGCGTCGTGCACCGCGGCAGCGGCACGGAAGTCCAGGCCGCGTGTTGGATTTTCAACCACCAGTGCCGCAGGTGCTTCATCGAGTGCGCGCGCCAGAATGAACTTCTGTTGATTGCCGCCTGACAGCGTGCGCGCCATCACTTGCACACTCTGCGCACGTACATCGCGTTGCCGCAACACATCCGCGGCGCGGGCTGCGAGTGCGGTCCACGGTACCCGTCCACGACGCGTGCCTGCGTCACGCAGTGCAAAGTTTTCCGTGAGCGATGCATCAAGCAGCAGCGCATCGCGGTGTCGGTCTTCCGGCACAAACCCGACGTCGGCCGGCGCGTGCAGGCGTCCACTGCTTGGCGGCAGTAACCCCGACACTGCGCGCAGCAACTCGGCTTGTCCCGATCCTTCTACCGCTGCCAATCCGACAATCTCTCCGGCCCGAACGGTAAACGACGCTTTTTTGACACGTTGTACGCCACGTGTGTCATGCACCGTGAGGGCGTCGGCCTGAAGCACTACGTGATGTGCACCAACACTGTCAGTGTGTCGCGTGATCGTGGGTACAACTTCCGATTCCACCGCGTGTGCGCGATCACCCGGTCCAAGCATGGCATCGGCGAGTGTTGATTCGGTGAATGTATCTGCGGCACCTGTGCTCACGGATTCACCACGACGCAACACGGTAATATCGTCGGCGAAATCCAACGCGTCGCGCAGCTTGTGTGTAATCAGTACCACCGCGTGGTTGCTGTTCTCCGCCACAAATCCCCGCAACCATTGCAACAGCGCGCTCGCTTCATCGGGGGCCAGTACGGCTGTCGGTTCGTCGAGAATGAGTACGCGTGCGTCGCGCGCCAGCGCCTTGACAATCTCACAGCGTTGCTGAGCACTGACTGACAAATCACTCACACGCGCCTGCGGGTCGATGACCAAACCCGTACGCTCGCCGATATCACGGATGCGCGCCGACACACGTTTGGCGTCAAAGCGGCCGTATTCGCCCAAAGCGATGTTTTCAGCCACCGTCATGGCCGGCACCAGCGAGAAATGCTGATGCACCATGCCTACGCCGTTGGCTATGGCGTTGAGCGCCGAGTGATTGCGCATGGTGTCGCCATGTACCAGTACGTCGCCCTGATCCTGTGCGATGAGGCCGAACGCAATGCGCATGAGCGTTGTTTTTCCGGCACCGTTTTCGCCGAGCAGCGCGTGCACCGTGCCGGCGCGAACCTGAAGTGTGACGTCGTGAAGCGCGCGCACCGAGCCAAATGATTTGTGTACGCGACGCAGTGCGAGCGCAGAGGCTGTCGGGTTGGTGTTGGTCACCTGGACCTCACGTGTCTCTCACGCGCATCTCACGCGCAACTCAGAGTCCCGTCGGGCGCAGGATGAACGACGAGGGCACCGCGAATCGCCCGGTCAACCACGCACCAAGCGCCTGCACGCCGAGTGTTTCGGTGGCGTAGTGGCCGGCGTAGATGATGCAGAGGTCGTTTTCGATGGCGTCTACCGCTGTGTGATGCGGTCCTTCGCCGGTAATGAGCGTGTCAACGCCCAGGGCGTAGGCCTCCTGCAGGGTGCTGCTGTTGGCGCCGCCGCCGGTGCAGAGCGCCCAGTGTCTGGTGCGTCGGCCCTCGGGTGTGACGGACGTGCGCACTGTGCCGCCGTACTCGCCAGCGTAGGCGCGCGTGGTGGCAACGAGTGCAGCTGTCTCAATGTCAGTCGTGCCACGCACACCGATGGCGACCCCGTTGTGCTCAGCAAATGGAGCTGATGGTGCAAGTTGCAGGGCCTGTGCCAGCAACGCGTTGTTGCCGAGTGTGGGGTGCGCATCGAGCGGCAGGTGGGTGCTGTAGAGCGCGATGTCGTGGTCGAACAGCAGCCGCAACCGGTCGTATGTGACGCCGCGAATGGGCTGCACCCCGCCCCAAAACAATCCGTGGTGCACGATGAGCAGATCGGCGCCCATCTCCGCGGCGGCGGCAATGGTATCGCGTGAGGCGTCTACAGCAGTAGCGATGCGTGAGACGCCACGACGATTGCTTACCTGCAGACCGTTGTGGGCGCCGCTATAGTCTTTGATTTCAGCGGTGCGCAACTCAGCGTCGAGCGCGGTGACAACCGTGTCGAGCGGAACCGGCGTGGGGGCGGTGGAGTGCATCAGGGAGTACCGGCAGCAGAATCCTGACGCCGGTCGGCGGGTTGCAGCACGTCGTTCATTTCGCTGAAGCGCCCCTCGCGAATGGCGTTGCCAACCGAGTCCACCCGGGCGAGCAGCGCCGGCGGAATGCGATCGGCCAACCGTGGATTGATAACCAGGCTCACCACATTGGCGCGCAGCCCGAACTGGTAAATAGTGCTGGTAAAGGTGCCGCCCTGCACATCACGCGCGACGCTCATAAGCGCCTTGGGCAGATCGATGTACACCGATCCAATGATGTGTTCAGGGGCGATATCGTTCTGATTGGCGTTGGCGCCGAAGGTCAGCACGTTGCGTTCGCGTGCTGCCGCGAAGATACCGAGTCCGGCCGCGTCGGCGTTTTGAAAGACGATATCGGCGCCGCGAGCAACCTGCGCGAGCGTTTGTTCCTTGCCGGCGCTCACGTCGTCCCATGTGCCGAGATACGACACCAGCACATTGACGTCGGGGTTGGTGAGTTTGGCGCCACGCTCAAATGCGATAAAGCTCGCGCGTACCGGCGGCAGCTCCTGTCCGCCGATCGCACCGATCGTTCCCGTTTTGGTGAGCTGTCCGGCGATCATGCCTGCCTGATACGACGCTTCTTCGAAGGCGAAGTTCATACCGGCAAGGTTCGGCCCTGTGGTGTTGCCCGATGTACACACGAACACCGTATTGGGATAGTCCGGGGCTACGCGCATGGCGGCGTCCTGAAACTCAAAGCCATGTCCGATCACCAGAGCGTAACCCTGCGCTCCGTACTGCCGGAAGTTTTCCTCGAACTCGGCGGGCGTTCGGGTTTGTATGTGGCTGATGCTCGCACCGAGCGAGTCCTTGATCGCCACGAGGCCCGCGTATGCGCCAGCATTCCAGGCCTGATCAGTGATTGGTCCCGGAGTGAGCAGCGCGACTTTGAACGAACCGTTTTGCGCACCCACGCCATCTGTGTCCGCACTCCCACCGCATGCTGCCGTGGAGAGAGCGATTGCAGCGACCGCTACGCAAGCAATAGCATTTCTATAAGCGAGGCGAAAAAGCGCAAAAGTGGCGTTCATATGGTCCTGATATGGTTGTTTGGTGGCGCCTGAACAGTTAATCCAGCGCGACGCCCATCAGCTCGAGCAGCCGTTCCAGGTCTTCATTTGAGGTAAACGTTATCTGGAGCTCTCCCTGATCCCGTCCCGCGGAGGCAATTTTCACTGACGTCTGCAGTCGGCGTCTGAGCAGCTCTTCAATGCGTCGCACTTCGGCATTGGCAGCGTTCGAGGATGTTGCTGGGGAGGTGCTGGCGCTGCCGGTTTTGCTGCTGCTGGATTGGCTTTTGTTGCCGGGTTTTGAGTTTTTCACGCGCCGCTCGACTTCCCGAACGCTCAATCCTGCGGCGGCCGCTTCGCGTGCGAGGTCGGCCATGTCGCGTTCGCTGGTGAGGCCGAGCAGGGCGCGAGCGTGGCCGTTGGTGATGTGTCCGTCTTGCAGCAGCCGTCTGACGCTGGCGGGGAGCTGGAGCAGGCGCAGTGCATTGGCCACGGTGGAGCGGTCTTTCCCAACGGCGTCGGCGACCTGTTGCTGGGTGGCGCTGAACTCCTGCTGAAGGCGCTGGTACCCTTCGGCCTCTTCAATGGGGTCGAGGTCGGCGCGTTGCAGGTTTTCGACGAGGGCGAGTGATAATGCGTCCCGGTCGTCTACGGTTTTGATCAAGGCCGGAATGCGTGTCCATCCGAGCCGTGATGCGGCGCGATAGCGTCGTTCGCCAGCGATCAGTTCATAGCCACTTCCAGTGGTGGCCGGACGCACGGTAATCGGTTGCAGCAAGCCATTGACCTTGAGACTGGCTTCGAGGTCAGCGAGTTGTTCGGGTCGAAACTCGGTGCGTGGCTGAAACGGATTGGGGCGGATGTGGCCGATCTCGATTTCGCGCAGTGTACCGCTGAGCGGATCGTCCTTCTGCGGTATTTGTTCGGGTGAGGTGGACTGTGTGCTGGTTGCGGTCGGTGCTGGTTTTCGGGCACCGATGAGTGCATCGAGACCGCGACCAAGTCGGCGGCCGGATTCCGGTGGTGGAGCAGCCATGGGCGGTTACTCGGGTGCAGTGGGATTGGGTTGCGTATTGGAGGGCGCGAGCTGGTGTCCTTTGTCGCGTTGCAGCAGTTCTTTGGCGACGGACATGTAGGCTTGCGCACCGAGCGATGCGACGTCGTAGACGACGATGGGTTTGCCGAACGATGGTGCTTCAGCGAGTCTGATGTTGCGTGGCACCACGGTTTCGAAGACACGGTCTCCGAAGTGTTCACGTGCATCGGCCACGACCTGTCGGGACAGGTTGAGTCGTGCATCGAACATGGTGAGCAGCACGCCCCCGATATCGAGGTTGGGATTGAGATGTTCCTGAACGCGCTGCACGGTGCCGAGCAGTTGTGAGAGTCCTTCGAGGGCGTAGTACTCGCATTGCAGCGGGATAATGAGCGCGTCGGCTGCGGCGAGCATATTGAGGGTGACGAGTCCCAGCGAAGGCGGGCAGTCGAGCAGGATATAGTCGTAGCGATCTCTGACTGGTGCGAGCGCGTGTTTGATTCGTTCCGCGCGGTCATCGGCGTCAACGAGTTCGACTTCTGCTCCGGCCAGGTCGGGAGTTGCTGGCACGACGTCAAGATGTTTGAACTGTATACCGCGGAGGATGACGTCGTCGACGGTCTTTTCGCCGAGCAGCAGGTCGTAGGTGGTTCCGCGCTCGAGGGCATCGCGTCGAATGCCCATGCCGGATGTGGCGTTGCCTTGCGGGTCGCCATCGAGCAGCAAGGTGCGTTGTTCAGCGACGGCGAGCGACGCGGCGAGATTGACGGCGGTGGTGGTTTTACCTACTCCGCCTTTTTGGTTGGCAATAGCGAGAATGCGGGCCACAGCTGATGGGTCTGGGGTGGAGGGGTAGTATAACGCGCGCCGGCTCTTCCGTGGTACCAAAACTGCTATACCGCGGAGAATTGCTCCGATATCGGTGTGATTTGCTTCTTTTTGGGTGATGCCGCTGGTTTTTGGGTGCGCTGGAAGGTGATTCAGTGTTCCACGTGGAACGTTTCCGGATCACACAGTTGTGATATGTGTGTCAGGGCGGCTCACAGATGTGCGCGGGTGAGGGTTTTCAGACCGCGGAAACGCGGAGACGCGGAGCAGGTGCATATACCGCAGAGGCACAGAGGCACAGAGAAGAGCATGCGGTTTAGCTGCTTCGATCTTGCCGCAGATGGTATTGAGGGTGGCACTGCAACGGACCACCAAAAAAATCTGTTGCTGTTCTCTGCGTCTCTGTGCCTCGGGGGTTACCCGGTATCGCGGGAGCTACGGAGGAGGTTCGTTTACCGCAGAGGCACAGAGGCACAGAGAAGAGCATGCGGATTAGCTGCTCCGATCTGGCCGCAGATGGTATTGAGGGTGGCACCGCAACGGACCACAAAAAGAATCTGTTGCTGTTCTCTGTGTCTCTGAGGCTCTGCGGTGTGCCGTTCCTTTCTGTCAGAGGCCGAAGCGTTTCACGTGGAACAGCGCCGTTGTGCGCGATTACGGCAGCTTTCGCAGCATTTCCAGCGCCTGGTGGAGCCTCGCGCGTCTTGAATAACAGATCCATCGTAAAAAAACGGGGCCTACCGCTAAGGTAGGCCCCGCTTGTGCACCCCGCCCACTTACCTGCTGGGCGCGTACTCCCAGCGTGTGGTCACATTCACCACCACCGGTTGCGTTCCTTCGCTGATCGGCGTGGACTCGGCGTCCGCACTCATGCGCGCCATCTCCATCATGGGGCGCGGTGGCGATGGCTCGAAGGAGCTCACGTTGATCTCGATCAGGCCGACAATCCGGCCGCCAGCCGCGGTGGCAACAATCTCAGCCTCGCGGCGAGCTCGTTCCACTGCCTGGCGCATCGCCTGTTCCCGCGCTGACGTTGGGTCCTTGATCTCGAAACTCAATCCGGCCACCCGATTCGCTCCAGCGGCCAACGCGGCATCAATCACTTCGCCAGCCTTTGCGACGGGTTCGATCACTACCGTCACGATATTGCTCACCCGGTAGCCGTCCACACGCCATGTGCGCGTTTCAGGGATGTACTCCTGCTTGGGCGCGACATTGAATCCACCGGTTCGGATACTGGCTTGCGGAATACCGGCCGCGCGCAACGCCGCGATGATTGATGTTTGCGCCGCTGCATTCAGCCGGGATGCCTCCTGAGCGGTCTTTGCCTCTGTCTCAACACCCAGCGAAAGACGCGCCCGGTCTGGGGTTACCTCTACTGAACCGTTGGCCGATATCGTGATCTGTGGTGGCTGACGAACAGGTAGTTCTTGGGCGAACAGAGTGCCGAACGGCAGAGCGGTCAGCGCGGCACTCAATGTCACTGCGCGCAGGGCAGGGAGAGAAGTCATGATCCAGGTTCCAGTGGTTTGGGGAGCTGCAAGTCCATACCTATACACCACTGGAGACGCCGGAGATGCTCGCCGTTGCACATCTCGCGCGTCCGCTGGTCTGGCAACCGGGCAAAAAGCTCATGCCGCGGAGTCTCTGAGACGCGGAGAACAGCAAAGCTACCTCAAAGCTACGGACGCTGAAGCACGAAATAACGGAACAAACTGACCACAAGTAAAGCCATCATAAAGCCAGTATACAACCATTAATACATACTAAGAGCCGTTCCTCCGTCGAGCGCGCTCCAACTCGAACACCAGACTCTGCAGGTCGGCAGGGCTGACACCGGGAATGCTCGCCGCCTGGGCGAGCGTGCCGGGGCGGCGAGCGCCAAGCTTTTGACGGGATTCAACGCTCAATGTGTGCAGCGACGAGTAGTCGATGTGTTCGGGGAGCGCCCTCTCACCCATGGCGGTCATGCGCTCCGCCGCCTTGCGTTCCTTGAGCAGGTAACCGGCGTATTTGATCTCCAGTTCGGCAGAAATCACTGCGTCTCCCGGCAGCTCAACACCAATCCCGGCAGCCGCAAACAACGCACTCAGCGACACCCCCTGACGCTTGGCCACCTCCACTATGCGCACCGCATGTGGCAACGGCGCTGTGCCGGTGCCTTCGAGCAACGCCGCGGCCTGCTCGGGGAGAATGTTCTCCGACTCAGCCAACCGTCTCGCATCCCGGGTGGCCTGTGCACGTGCTTCGATCACCTCAACTTCGCGCGAGTTGTACAACCCCACCGTCGTACCGAGCGCTGCCAGACGTGACAATGCATTGTCCTGACGTACCGTCAGCCGGAACTCACTTCGCGACGTGAACAGGCGATACGGTTCATCAACACCGCGCGTGACCAGATCGTCCACGAGTACGCCGATGTAACTCGTTTCACGCCCCAGCACCAACGCGTCGCGCTCGTGCACCCAGCGTGCGGCATTGATGCCGGCCACCACACCCTGTCCCGCCGCTTCTTCATACCCTGTGGTGCCGTTTACCTGTCCGGCAAACCAGAGCCCTGCGATCGCCCGCGATTGCAACGTGCTGTCGAGCTGCGTGGGCGGATAATAGTCGTACTCAATCGCGTAACCGGCACGTGTTACGCGCACGTCCTCAAGCCCCTTGATTGAGCGCAGCACTTCCAGCTGCACGTGCGCCGGCAACGACGTGGACAAACCGTTCACATACAGCTCACGGGTGTCGTGCCCTTCCGGCTCAAGAAACAGCTGATGTCGTTCAGCGTGCGGAAACTTTACAATCTTGTCTTCCACGCTCGGACAATAGCGCGGACCCTGTGAGGCGATCGCACCACCGTACATCGCGCTCTCATTGATATGCGCTTCAATGATCGCTTTGCCCGGTGCCTCCAGATAGGTAATCCAGCAGGGCATCTGCTCCGGGTGACGTGTGCGTTCACCCACTCTTCGCGGCGCATCCCAGAAGTGCGACCACGACCAGTCGTGTTCCTCCACTTCGCTCGGCTGCACGGGCAGCGTTTCGTAGTGCACCGAGCGGCCATCGATACGAGGCGGCGTACCGGTCTTGAATCGCAGCGTTTGCAAACCGGCCGCGTCAAGCTGTTCGCCCAGCTGGGCATTGGCACCTTCACCCGCGCGGCCACCGGAGATCTGCGTGCCGGTGCCGATGTGCAACTTGCCACGACCAAACGTGCCGGTGGTAAGCACCACCGCCCGGGCGGAAAAACGACGGCCTTCCAGCGTCTCCAGTCCTTCTACGCGCCGACCGTCAGTACTGAGCAACAGACGGGCAACGGTGCCCTGAATCGTGTGCACGCCAGCGTGTTCTTCGAGCAAGGTGCGCACCGCACGCCTGTAGAGTCCACGATCGCACTGCGCACGCGGTGCCCACACCGCTGGCCCCTTGCCTTGGTTGAGCATGCGGAACTGCAGCATGGCCAGATCAGTGGCGCGCGCCATGATGCCACCCAAGGCGTCAACCTCGCGCACCACCGTGCCCTTGGCCACACCACCGATGGCCGGGTTGCATGACATCTGCCCGATGGTTTCCAGGGCGCTCGTGACCAGCCCCACCGTTGCACCGGCGCGTGCGGCGGCCACGGCGGCTTCGGTGCCTGCGTGGCCGCCGCCTACGACCAGGACATCAAAGGTGGCTTCGGCGTTGATGGAGTGGGTCATAGCTGAAAAGTATCAGAGCGGGGCATGCGAACGGTTGTGCTGGCAATAAAACGGTGAAGACTGTGCCGAGGTTCTGGTGCAGCGTGTGCCATGGGTCCTTGCCAAAGTCATTCCGAGCCGAGCAGACTATGGGTATGCCTGCTGTCGAACGCCGCTGGACTGCCGATGACGTACGAGCGCTCACGCGTGAGGATACGCCGTGGCCGCGGTACGAACTGCTTGATGGCGAGCTGCTGGTGACGCCGGCGCCGCGCGTCGCACATCAGGTAGCAGCTGTCGAGTTGTGTCGACTGCTTGCGGATTTTCTGCAGAGCGAGCCGCTCGGACTAGCACTGATGTCTCCGTCAGACATCGAGCTGCGTCCCGGTACCATCATGCAGCCCGATGTTTTCGTAGTTCCCGCGAACACGAAGGTGGCTGGAGAGATGATGGAATGGAGCGACGTGCGCTCCCTGCTTCTGGCTATTGAAGTGGTCTCTCCAAGTTCAGCGCGCAACGATCGTGTGCTCAAGCGCGACTTCTACCTCGACAACGGCGTACTCGAGTACTGGATTGTGGATCTCGACGCGCGTGTGTTTGAATGTTGGCGTCCGGGTCAGCAGACGCCGGCGCTGCATCGCGACCGGGTTGAGTGGGCGCCCGGTGCGGGTGCGGAACTCAGCATCAGCGTACCGGACTTCTTTAACCGGATTGACAAACAGCTTCGCCTCATCCGCTGATATCTTTCGCGCATGCCACTACGCATTGAAGGGACCGCGCCCACCCTGCTCATTCGCAAAGCTGCGTTTGAGCGCGCCGAGCTTACACGTCAGCGGTTTGACGAAGTGCTCAACCTCACCGACGAAGAGTTTCGTGTGGAGGGGCAGCTGATTGCGGTGGGTCCGCTGGTGGGCGAAGACACCATGAGCGAACTCATTGAAGCGCTGGAAGAAGCCGGGCTGGTGTACTTTGACGACTTCTTTGAACTGAGCGGCAACTGGCCCGACTGGCTGCGGGTGTTTGCGCAGGGTGAATGACGCAACCGATTCGCATCTGATTCCTGTAGACGCGTCGCGTGTACAGGCGATCACGCGACCCGACCCGCAACTGTGGACGCTGTTCATTATTTACAGCGTGATGTCCAACGTGGCGTTTCCGCTGGTGATTCTGCCGTACTACTTCCGGTACATCACGCTGCGCTACCGGTTTGATGATGACGGCGTGTCGGTGTCGCACGGTCTGATCTGGCGCCGCGAGACGTACCTCACGTACGCGCGCATTCAGGACATTCACGTGACGCGCAATATTTTTGAGCGGTGGCTCGGTATTGGTACCGTGAAGATTCAAACCGCGTCGGGCAACTCATCGGCGACCGAATCAATCGCTGGCCTGACCGCGTTTCAGGACGTGCGCAACTATCTGTACGCACGCATGCGGGGACATCGTGAAATGAAGCGCGGTGAGCCGCATGCCCTGTCATCAGGTGCGCCGCTTGCACCGGCCGATGACGCCTTGGCGCTCGACGCACTCGCGGGTATTCGCGATGAGCTGCGAGCTGTGCGTGTGCTACTGGAAAAGCAGCGATCCGATGTATGACTGGCTGAAGGCGCGCGTTCTTCCGTGGCTGCGGGTGGAGGACAGCGAACCGCATCCGCCGGCGGGTCATCAGCCGCATGAGATGCTGCGCATTGAGCGCGCCAATGTGGGCTTTTTGCGTTTGCGCTTGTTGCAGTGGCGACTGTACGTCGCGGCGTGGGGCTTTCTGATTGTCATTATCAGCGCTGCGATGTTGGCGGCTGATTGGCGATTGGTGCTGCTGGTCGTTCCACTGGTGCTGCTTGCTGCTGCCAAGTCGGCAATTCTGTACGTAACCATGCGTCTGGATTACGAAATGCGCTGGTATGTGATTACCGACCGCAGCCTGCTCATTCGTGAGGGGGTGTGGAACGTACAGGAGATCACGATCACCTTTGCCAACGCGCAAAACGTCCGTGTGACACAGGGGCCGCTGGAACGCTGGTTTGGTTTTTCTAATGTCGAGGTTGAGACAGCGGGCGGAGGTCGCTCGGCAGATGGAACGAGTTCGTCGCATCGTGCCCGTTTGCGCGGGCTGGCCAACCCGCAGGAGGTGCGCGGCGTGATCCTTGATGTCATCCGCCGCCATCGCACTGCGGGACTGGGCGATCCCGATGATCTCGAGTCGCAGCACGACGTGACTCGTGTTCAGATACATGCTTCGCGTACTAACGCGATGCAAGCATTGCTGCCTGCACTGCCGGGTGCGCTGTTAGGCGAGGTGTTACACGAGGCGCGAGCACTGCGTGTGGCGCTGGAACAACGCTACTCCTGATCGAAGCGTTGCTACGCGCCGCGTGAAAAACCCGGCCCGTCTCCGCAAACGCTGACTGGCCGCTCGACGGTCAAAAAACGCACCGCCGAGCTGGCGTTGAAAATGTACGTATCGTTCAGGGCGCCCGACCCGTCGGCCACGGATTGGAAAAGCGCGGATCGGTAATGAAGGTGGAATCGGTCAGACTGCGCAGGAACTCGATCAGATCAGACTTTTCCGCTGCTGTAAGAGAAAAGCCATTCACAAAACCATTCTTGAACGGACTGAGTTTTCCATCTCCCGCGTGCGGGCCACTGGTAATGAGTCGTCCGCCGCGAGCGTAGTGGTCGATGACTTCTTCAAGCGTCGCAATGGAACCGTCGTGCATGTACGGCGCGGTAAGTGCAATGTTGCGCAAGCTTGGTGCTTTGTGTGCACCCATATCACGCGGCTGTCCGGTGAACTCGGCCAGTCCGGTGTTGTGGCTCGGGTACGCACCGTTGCCGTCCACATTGTACAAGCCGTTGTTGAAATACTCCTGTTCGCGAAATGACTTGCCAACGTAGTTTGTCGATGCGCTGAACATCACACCGGCGTGACAGTGGAAACACTCTGTCGTTTCCGAAAAGAACAGCGCTTCGCCGCGAATGGCTGCCGGCGACAGGGCTGTTCGCTCATTGCGGAACGTGTACCGGTCATACGGTGAGTTACCCGATACCAGCGCGCGTTGAAACGACGCCAAAGCTTTGGTGATGTTTTCCACGCTGACCGACGTGCGTCCTCCCGGAAACGCGTTGGCAAAGAGGCGCGCGTACACGGTGTCAGACCGTACGCGTTCCAGCAGCTCCTGCTCCTTGCCCGAGAGCCCCAGCTCCACCGGGTGCTCACCGAACATGGGCAGCAAGGCCTGCTGCTCCAGGTTCGCGAGGTTAGGATTTCCCCAGTTGAGCACTGACGCGTAGGCAATGTTTGCCAGCGACATGCTGTTGCGCGGGTGCACCTCACCCGTGGAACCGACAGCCAACGTGCGACCATCGGTAAATGCCAATGATTGCCGATGGCACGATGCACAGCTCTGCGTGCCATTGCCGGAAAGACCGCGATCGTAGAAGAGGTGGCGACCCAACGCCACCTTTTCCATGGTCATCGGGTTGTCTTCAGGCACAACCGGTGTCGGAAAGCCGGTTGGCAGATTCCACTGCCAGTTGCTTGACGTATTGGGTCCGGACGCGGTGAACATTTCGTCACCCGCACATGCAGATACGGCGCACAGCAGCACGACGAGCGAGCCCGCGCGTGAAGTCATTCGTGCAAAATCATGGAAAGACATGGAACTCACCCAAGCAAAAAGAAGTGAAGCAAACACAGGTTACGGTCGTGCTGAGCGAAAGAACCGCTGTGACGCGGGCAGAGAACCGCCGCCGATAGACAATCCAAATCCGGCCAGCACCGCTGAACATTCGGGATCGGTGGGACCGGACATGCAGCCGGCCGGACCGCCACCGTTCGCGTCAAGATTGGAGTCGGCAAGCAGCGCGGCGATGTCTGCCACTACCACGTCACGAGTCACGTCAAAGTTGTTGAGGGTGACAGTGACGCGATTGGGTGCGGTGCAGCTTGTGGGCACGGTTGATGCTGATCCGGTTGGTGTGCAGCCGGTGCTGCCCAGGTGCACAAACCAGCCCGTGGGAAAGTTGTTGCTGCTCATATCAAGACGTACCGCCTTGTATCCCGCATTCCAGCTCCAGAACATGCGCGAGAGCGAAAACGGACCAACAGCGGTAGTCTGGTCCTGATGATTCTTGCTGAATGGCAGACCGAGCTGAAAACGCAGGCCGGTATAGTTGCCTGCCGGTACGGTGCCAATAACCCGCGTGTTTGTTTCGGGAGTGGCATTGGGGCAGGCAGTGCCAGTGCCGCCAGCCGCAAAGTCCACCAGCGTCACATCATCGAGTTGCCAGAGCCCGTCTTGTGCGAGAGACACCGGTACTTCGTTGCCCTGCGCATCAAGCAGACGGACTTCCGACACATACAACATGAAGTCGGTGGCCGAGGCGGTGGCGGCCGTGCTTCCGAGATTGGGATACGACTGACCACAGGCAAACGCCGCGCTGCCTACCTGCGCGGCGAAGTTTACCGTGACGTTTTGTGGGCCGGCTGGACCAGTGCTTGAATCGGATGTGCAGGCGGCGGCGAACAGGAGCGCTGCAGAGCCAAGGCCAATACGGGAGAGCGCGTGGAATCGTGACATGTTGTGGTAACCTCAGAGGTTGAGTTGAGAAGTGGTTTGAGTCGTGTGTTTTTGTTCAGGACGTTTCGCGATCAGTGCGACGCGCCGTCGAGATGTCCGATGGGTGGCGTGCCAAAGCGCACACCGAAGCGGAACTGCCGAGGGACACCGGGTGTGATGAAGCCGGAAGCGCGATTTTCGACGTAGCGCTGATTGAAGACGTTCTGGAGCTCTACGTCGATCGTCATGTCGGGGAGCGAGTACGCGCGCCCGGTACGTCGTGACTTGATGTCGGCCAGCGGAATGGCCGCACCGACGTCGAGCACGCTGGCCGCCCGTGTGAGCACGCCGGGTTCACCAACGGGTGTGAATGAGCCAAGCAGGCGGTACGTGACGCGTAACTGCGCATGATGCAGTTGATTGTCGCCGTCGGCGCGCGATTGCACCGGCCACAGCGGCACCGCTGCACCGATACGTGCGTGATATCGGGACACACCCGGCACCGGGTCTCCCGGTATGATGGGGATATTGTGGTCGTGAATGGTGTTTTGCGGAACGACGTTCACCGGGCCTGAATCGGCCGACACGCCCCCCAGAAAGCGGGCGTCATTGATTGTGGCTGAACCGAAAAACGACAGTGCGTCGGAGAGCCCGAACGGATTGCTCCAGTTGCCGCGAACATCGATCCCGCGACGGCGACTGTTTCCGGCGCTGGAGACGCCAAGCGTACTCGCGTTGAAGACGCGTTCGTTGGAGACACTGGTGTTGAACAGCGCCGCGTGCAGCCCGAACGTGGCGCCGTCCACGGCAACACCGAGCTCACTGGAAATGGCACTGTACGGTGCCCGTGATGGATCAGCGATGACACCAACCGGCCCGCGAAAGCCTCGGCTCACTGATCCGAGCATTGACACCGACGCCCCGCCGGGCGTCCAGGGCGTGAGGTAACGCACGCCCATTTTCGGGCTCACAAGTACGCGTGCCTGCGTTGTGGTAACGCCGGCGCGCAACCTGTCGTCCACATCGTACCAGAGCTGGTCGAGTCGGGCACCGGCGTCCAGTGACCAGCGCATGCCCACAACGCGCTGCATGCGCACAAACGCGGAGCCGCTGGCATAGAGCGCGTCGTATGAGTGGTCGGTGGCGGTCTGCCGGCGGGCGAGCGTGAGATCACGCACGTACTCGGCCGCGTCGGCGCGCACGGAAGCGCCGGCGGTAACCGTTCCAAGGCGGATGGGAACAAGCAGCTGCACTTGTCCACCGCCCGCGATCCGGTCATCACGCTCACGCGACTGCCGGGTGTTGAACCCTTCTCCCGGTACGGTCAGATACCAATCGGAGCTCGCCCACTGTCCCCACGCGGTGGCTTCGGCCGATACGGTGCGTCCGCCGAGCTGTCCCAATGAACGCGCAAAGCGGGCGTGTGCAATGACACGTTGCGCTTCACCTCCATCGGTGCTGTCGACCGGTCGGCGCAAATCGCGTGTGTTGTAACGCGCAACAGACACGAACCCTGGCGAGTCCCAGCTGCTTTGATACGCCTGCAGCCCACCCTCCAACCGACCGCCGCCCAGGGAGCGCCAGCCACGCAACAGCACATTGCCCTGTGCTGACTCCGAGTTCTCCTGCCAGCCTTGTCCTCGACGGGCGTCTGCGGCCAGCAGCACTCCACCGTTGTCAGCGCGACGACCGGTGCGAAGCCACCCGCCGACGTCGCCGAACGATGACGTAACGAGGGAACCGCTGGTGCGTTCGGCATCGGCCGCCGTGAACACCTCAACCACGCCGGCCAGGGCAAAGTCCCCGTACAGTGGACTGGCCGAACCATGGATGACCCGCAGCGACTGTGTGGCCGCAGGCATGAGCATGTTCCAGTCGGCGAATCCTTCCACGTGTCCATGCACCGCGGCGTTGATGGGTACGCCATCCACCATCAGCAACACGTCGGCCGAATGGTCGGAGTTAAAGCCCCGGACCACAGCGTTTGCGGTGAAGCCCGGGCCCTGTCCGTGCTCGTGCACTTCGATGCCGGCCACGCGACGCACCAGATCGTACGCATTGTTGGCCGGCACACTTACAAGCGCCGTCGTGTCCACCGAGATGGTGGCCACAGGCGGTGGCGAGGCGCGCATGCGCGCTCCGGTCACCGAGACCGGCACAAGCAGTGGACGCCTGACGGAATCGGGTGGTGTAGGCGGTGTTGCCTGCGCGCGCGCGCTGGAAGCTACTGTGGCTGAAAGGGCCACAGTGACGGCGGCGCAAACAACGCTTTGCACCGCCCGAAAGGGGCGGTGAAACCGTAAGCGAAGCTGAGATGTCATGAAAAACCACGGGAAACAGCCGCCACCGACTGCTCGCAGAACGCGGGGCAGCGGAATGACGGAAGGGATGTGTTTTCCGGGGGCGGCGGCGGCCTTTACAGGCGGCCGGAAGTCAGCCCAGCGTGGTTACGGGCGGCGGGGTGGTAAAGGGGAGCACGTGGTCAATCCACGCCGCTACCCACTGGTTGGCCGCACTGATGGCCAACGTACGAGACAAGGTGAAACTCGCGAACTGGTGCCTGCATGGATCCACCCGCGTGGCCGCCGTGGCTACACAGCAGCAGGTGGTCTCGCAATCACAGTCGTGGGCAGGCGCACCTGGTTGGGTGTCGGTATCTGAAGCGCCGTGGTCTGCGTGAAGATCTGACTGAAGATCCGCATGAGGAGCTGACGCTGCCGGCTGGGCGTGTTCGTGCCCCGTGTGCACGTGCGCCGCTGGCATATGCGCTGCGGTGTGCGCCGTACCATTCGCCGCGCCGTCGGTAGTAACGGACGCGCTGCTGCTCGCTGCCGCGTCAGTTGTTCGGTCCAGATCGGAAGCACACTGGTGCCCCACATCCGGCGCGAGCAATCGAACGGCCAGCGTCGCGGTGGCCAGTACGGCCTGCCAGCGGCGAGCAAAACTGCGCATCTTCAAATATATACCGTGATTGCGCGCCGAGTGAACCTCCGCATTGAGCGCCTCTCTCATCGCTGCCCGAAAAGGCTCGCAGCCCGCCAACCCTGGAGTCGCATTGCCCCAAGTCGCTATCGCTGACTGGAAATCACTGAAGGACCGCACCCCCACCTACGCGCTCGTAGGCACCGTTGATCTGGTCATTGTCAAATACGACAACAACGTGTCAGTGCTGTACGGACGTTGCCTGCACCGCGGCGCACTCATGTCCGATGGTCACGTGGATGGACACAACCTGGTGTGCGGGTTGCACGGCTGGGACTATCGCTACGACACCGGCGTGAGTGAATACGACAACGGTGAGGTGCTGCACAAGTTCAACGCATCAGTTACCGACGGTCAGGTATGCGTAGACGAAGACGAGATCAGTGCCTGGGCCGCTGAACATCCGCAGCCGTACGATCGAAGCGCCTATCAGGGGTTGTATCAGGATCCCACCGGTACCGACGACGAACCGCACGTCAACCGCATCCGGGACCTCGCAGCCAATGGTCTCAAGAAATCGGGACATCACGGCCCCAGTGAGGCGATGGGAGTGCCCCGCGGACAGCTGCCCTCGTGGGATGACATCCAGATCACAACGGCCCAGCTGGCTCGCCGACCATTGCTGGATGACGCCGATGTGCGAACTGAACTGGTGATCGGCCCGAAGGCCAAAAAACCGCTGCGCCTCGACATTCCGCTTTTCGTCTCTGACATGAGTTTTGGCGCGTTGAGCGAGGAGGCGAAGATTGCGCTCGCGAAGGGCGCTGAAGCCGCCGGTACCGGCATTTGCAGCGGTGAGGGCGGTATGCTGGCCGAAGAACAAGCGGCCAACTCGCGCTACTTCTACGAACTCGCCTCGGCCCGCTTTGGCTTTTCCTGGGACAAGGTCAGCAAGGTGCAGGCCTTTCACTTCAAAGGCGGCCAAGGCGCCAAGACGGGCACCGGTGGACATCTGCCCGGTAACAAGGTGGATGAAAAGATTGCCGAGGTGCGCGGCATCAATCCGGGGGAGACGGCCATCTCTCCTTCCACCTTTCCCGAGTGGGATAGTCTCTCCCAGATTCGCGATTTTGCCAGCGAGGTTCGCGAACGAACCGGCGGCATCCCGATCGGCTACAAGCTGTCGGCGCAGCGCATTGAGGACGACATTGACGCCGCGCTGGAAGTCGGTGTGGACTACATCATTCTGGATGGTCGCGGCGGCGGTACCGGATCGGCCCCGCTCATTTTTCGCGACAACATCTCGGTGCCCACCATTCCCGCGCTGGCCCGCGCGCGTCGCCATCTCGACAGACTCGGTCGGCGTGACGTCACCCTCATTATCACAGGCGGGCTGCGTGTGCCTGAAGATTTTGTCAAGGCACTCGCTTTGGGAGCGGATGGTATCGCACTGTCAAACGCGGCGATCCAATCGATTGGCTGTCTCGGTATGCGGGCGTGTCACACCAACAACTGCCCGGTAGGTATCGCCACACAGAAACCGCATCTGCGTGCACGTCTGCAGGTAGAGCAGGCGGCAGAGCGACTCACCCGCTTCTTTGAGTCGAGCGTCTCGCTCATGCAGCTGCTGGCTCGCGCCTGTGGCCACAAACAGCTCAGTGAGTTTGCGATGTCCGATCTGACCACATTTGATCGCACTATGGCTGAGCTTACGGGTATTGAGTACGGCGGGGTGTACGGGCGCGGCATCCAGAGCTAGCTGAACGCCAGTGCGTCCGTGGTGATTTGCAACATTTGCAAAGCTGCCGTCCGCTCTGACCGTTCACGTCTCACACATGTTCAGCTCTGTCAACTACAACCACCTGCGGTACTTCTGGACCGTAGCCCGTGTTGGCAGCGTGTCGGCTGCCTCGCGTATTCTCAATCTCACGCAGCCTACGGTGAGTTCGCAGCTGCGCCAGTTTGAGCGCACGATTGGCGCGCCGCTCTTTGACGGCGAAGGACGGGAGCGTCAGCTCACCGAAGCCGGTCATCTGATGTTCCGGTTTGCCGAGGAAGTGTTCTCACTTGAACGTGAGGTGCACGACGCGTTTTCCGGCTTGCCCACGGGGCGCCTGCGCGCGCTGAGGATTGGGGTGACCGACAGCATCCCCAAACTGCTCGTGCATCGTTTTCTTCTGCCCGCCCTGCAGCCCTCCGAGGCACCGCAGCTGGTGGTTCGGGAAGGCTCCACCGAAACGCTGCTGGCGCTTCTCGATGATCACGCGCTGGATCTGGTGTTGCTCGACGCGCCCGCTACGGGGCGCATGACAGGGCGTGCGCACGTGCTCGGCGCTTCTGATGTGGCGCTCTTCGGCAGCGCGGAGCTTGCTCGCACGTACCGACGTGGATTCCCCGCGTCGCTGCAAGACGCACCGCTGTTGATGCCGGCGCAAGGCACCGTGTTGCATCACGCGCTCAGCGCCTGGCTGGCGGTAGAAGGGCTGCACCCACGCATCGTGGCTGAAGTGGACGACAGTGCGCTGATCAAGGAGTTGGGACGCACCGGACTCGGCCTGCTCGCACTGCCGACGGCGATTGCCGCGGAGGCCAAAGCACGGTATTCACTGCGTGAGGTAGGCGTGGTGGAAGGCGCGCGCGTGATGTATTACGCCGTCGCGCTGGGACGAAAGATCGAGAATCAATCGTCCCAGCTGATCGACGCCATGATGCAACAACAGCTGTCCCTCTGACTGCTAGGCAGCGGGCAGTCTGGCGGATCTCAGGTAGTGGTGCGCCTGCTCGGCGCGACCTACCGCGGAGAACAGTCGCGCCAGACGAATACGCACATGTACGCCGGTTCCGGTGCGTACCGCGTCACCAGCCTCAGCCAGCTCATGGCAACAGTCGTCGTGCGCGCGTGAGAGCATTGCGATCACGTGCACGTTTCGCCGGCGCACTTCGGGTGACATCGAATCGAGCAGCTGCTCAAGTTCGCGCATGGCGCCGGTGAGATCGGTGGCAATGCGGTCCAGCGCGCCTTGCAGCTGCTCCAGTTCGTTGTCCGGTTCGTCGAGCTCCGCATCAGAGCGTGGCGCGGTCACAGCGTCGTTGGCGCGTGTGGCGATGGCCATGTGGTAGTCTTCAATGCGCTCGTGATACACATGCACCGGATGGAAAGTCCGTGCAGGCGGACGCTCCATCAGTTCTCGGGCAGTGTTGTACGGAAAGCGGGCACGCATGGGCTTCTCCGATGGCGACGGGTTAGATCGGTGCAGTTGAGTTGTGAGTATCATCTTGCACTCAACGGTCGCGGTTGCCAAATCGAAGAAATGAATGTCGGACTATGAAAAAATCTTGAGGCGGCCTAGTCCGGAAACGGCACGTCTTCCAGTCCGGGACCTGCGGCTGAACGCACTATTACTGTTGCCGCACTCGCCGCAGACCCGCCGGGCCACGCCACCGAAGTAAGCGCGCACTCTGTGAGCGAAATCGACGGCAGGGGTGCGTCCTGTCTGAGCGTGGTGAGTTGCAGCATGAGACGCACGTGCTCCTGCTGGCCGGCGAGTCGTGCGGTGACATCGCGGGCGCTGATGAACTGCGTGGCTTCGAGCGCCTTCTCAATGGTCTTCCAGCGACGCAGCAGTCGGGCGGCTACGCTGGGCCCGATGCCTTTGACCCCCGGTATGTCGTCGCCCACTTCGCCGGCCAGCGCTTTGAACGACGGGAGCAGCGCGGGTGACACACCAAATTTTTCCTCTACTTCCTGTGCGCTCCACGGCTTGATGCGCATGCCGCCGGGACCTTTCCCCACGCCCACATAGTGCGCCACGGCGACACCGTCCTGTACGAACTGCAACAGGTCGGAATCGTTGGAGAGCAGTGTGATGCGCGCCTGACTGCGAAAGCGGGACATCAGCGACGCCACGCAGTCGTCGCCTTCAAACTCGGGCACACTGATGCTCGCGATACCGGTGCCCTCCACACCGGTGCGAATGGGCGATATGCGTTCACGCATACCGCCGGTTCGGTTGTGCTTGTATTGCGGGTAAAGCGCGTGCCGGAACGTGCCACCATCGTGGTCCCACGCCGCGATCAGGTGCGTTGCTCCGATGTCCATGGCCGCACCGCGCGCCATCTGGCACCAAAGACGCACGCCGTTTGAAACATCGCCGTTGGCGACATGCGCCGCGCGACCCGCCAGGGACTGTGCATCAACTACCAGCAAATGAGCATCGTTCATTGCTGCAAGCTAGTGCGTGCTGCGCCGGCGTCACTACACGCGGTTCACTCCCGGCTTCCCATTCTCCACCATCCAGCGCGCAGGCGTTTCCACCGCACTTCCGCGTTCAGTCACCGTGGGCACCACACGATAGTCCGCCTCCCACTTGTCAGCCGTGACGCGACATGACACATAACCGCGCTGCCGGTTGTGCCACTGAATGTGCGTGTTTTCGTCTACCGCGCGTTGCGCCTGGGCCGGCAGTGTTGGTGTTCCGTTACCACCTGATGAAATGCTGGTGGTGACAAACTCTGCACCGATGACCGGTTTGTCGGGACGGTCGTGCCCCGCGTGCAACTCGTTCACCCAGTTGGAGTGAATATCGCCGGTAAGTACAACGGTGCGATTGGGCGCACGTTCGGCGAGGCCGGCAAGCAAGCGATCGCGTGCTACCGGGTAACCGCTCCACTGGTCCATGCTGACCACTGTGGCATCGCCTGGTGTGTTGTCATACGGCGCCATCATGATCTGCTGCGCCAGCACCTGCCAGCGAGCTTCTCCTGATGCGACGCCGTCAAGCAACCAGCGCTCCTGTTTGTCACCGAGCAATGTGCGTGACGGATCGGCCCAGTTCTCGCACGGCACGGCTTTGCTGCCATCGTTGCAGGCCTGATCGCTGCGATATTGACGCGTATCCAGCATCCAGAAATCCGCCGTACGTCCCCAACGCACGCGTCGTGTGATGTCGAGGTCTGCCCATGACTTCACGCGCGGGAGACGCACCGGCTGGTTTTCATACCACGCCTGGTATGCAGCGGCGCGACGTGTGCGCATCTGCTCTTCCGATTCAAATCGGTTCTCACCAACAAGGTTGGCGTAGTTGTTGTCGACTTCATGATCATCCCACACCACAAGCCAGGGACACGCCGCATGCGCGGCCTGCAGGTCGGTGTCGCTCTTGTACTGCGCGTAGCGACGACGGTAGTCGTCGAGTGTGCGGATCTCGAGCCCGTGATGGCGTCGCACACGATCCGTTCCGGCGTACTCGTAGATGTAGTCACCAAGGAACGCGACCATATCAGGATTCTCACGCGCGAGATGTGCATGCGCGGTGAAGTAGCCCTGCTCCCAGTGCTGACATGATGCAAACGCCAGTGCGAGTGGCGCGGTCGCATCGTTGAGCGGAGTAGTGCGCAACCGACCGACAGGCGATGTGGCGTCACCGACAATGAAACGGTACCAATACCAGCGATCGGGCGATAAGCCACGCACATCAACATGCACGCTGTAGCCAAGTTCAAACGACGCAATGCTGCTACCGCGTGCCACGATGTCGCGAAAGCTGTCATCGCCCGACACTTCCCATCGAACGGTGGTACGCTGTCCCGTCATCCCACCATCAGGCTCAAACGGTCGTGGTGCGAGACGTGTCCAGAGCACGCCACCATCGGGCAACGGGTCGCCGGATGCTACGCCGAGTGTGAACGGATCATCGGCAAGTCGCTGACGTTGCAGCAACCGCCAGGCGTCGGGTGCGACGGCACATAGCGCGGCGGTACGACTGAGATCGATGAGGAAGTTGCGACGGTGCATGACAGGACGCGGCTAAGGGGTGACTCGGGAGTGTGCTGGCGCCCGCAATGTCCCGCCACTGAGTGGGGGATGCCAAGGCCCACTGTAGTGCTCGTTGCGCAGTCGATACGGAATGGGAGTGCCGTGTCACAATGCCATGCATAGCGCCATGTCATAGTGCCGTACAGCAGTGCCATGCCATTTCACGCGACCCCGGCTCTGGCACCCATGGAGGTCAGGCGCGCCTCGCCAGGGTGAGCAGGAAGAACGCATACATCACCAGCAGCAGCATGCCCTCCCAGCGGGAAATGCGCTTGTCCTGGGTAAGCAGATAGAAAAAGAGCGTGGCCACCGCCACAAAAGGTACGGCAAAGCCAAGCAGATCGGTTGGCACGGTGACATCACCAAACACAGCCGACGCACCGGCCACTGCCAGCGTATTGAACACACACGACCCGAGAATACCGCCCACGGCCAGCTCGGCTTGCCCACGTCGCGCGGCTGTCACGCAAACCACGAGTTCCGGCAACGTGGTACCAAGCGACAGTATGGTGATTGACGCGACGGCTGGTGAGATGGCGAGTGCGCCGGCGAGATCGGTGAGCGCGCCTACGGTAAACTCACCGCCCACAAAAATCGCTACACCCGCCGCGACAAGAATCGCGACATCGCGAATCAGTGATACGCTGCGATCGGGCAGCATCACTTCCGCTTTGGCATCGAGAGTCTCGGAATGTCCACTGCGCAGGAGATGGACCACAAACACCGCGTAGGCCGCAAGCAGCAGACCACCCTCAATGAAATCGAGCGTCCCATCAAGCATCATGGCGCTCAGCAGCACCATGCCGCCGAGCATGAAGTGCAGATCGATAAAGATGTATTGCTCGCCGAGATCAATGTTCGGTGAGCGCGCCAGCGCGCTGACGCTGCCCAGCACGAGCAGCAAGTTGGCTGCGTTGGCACCGAGCACGTTGCCCGCCACGATCTCGGAAGTGCCGGCCCGGACTGCCAGCAGCGATGCCACGAGTTCCGGCAGTGATGTGCCAACGGCTACGATGAGTACGCCAACCACGAAGGTGGACAAGCCAAGCACCAGTCCGACCCGTTCGGCGGCGGCTGTAAAAAAGCGTGCGGCGACGAGCAGCAGAGCGAGGCTGGCGACAAAAATCAGAATGGGTGTGAGCATGATGCGAAGCAATTCCGACGTCGCATACGATGAGCGCAACCTCTGGCCACTCGGCGCAACCGTTGGCCCTGCTCATCGGGCCTCGCCCGTCGACGCGGCGACGTAGGGGAAACCCCTATTGCCGGTGATGTCCTTCCGTGTTCTCTTACTCAAGTGTTCAGCAGAATAGTTAATTGCTCGCTACCCGCCCGCCACTTGTGGCACTCAGGAGGACTCCGATCATGCTCGTCCGCCAGATTCTTGATCCCAAGCTCGCCCAGTACGCGTATCTCATCGGGTGCCCACGCACCGGTGAAGCGATTGTCATGGATCCCGAGCGAGATATCGACCGCTATCTCGAGCTCGCCGCACAGCACAAACTGCGTATCGTCGGCGCCGCAGACACACACATTCACGCCGACTATCTCTCCGGGCTGCGCGAGTTCGCCGAACGCGGAGTGAAGGTGTACGCCTCCGATGAAGGCGGGCCGGAGTGGCGCTACGAGTGGCTGCTCAACTCCGACTACAACTATCAGCTGCTCAAAGACGGCGATGAATTCACGGTGGGCAACATTCAGTTCACCACCGTCTATACGCCAGGCCATACGCCGGAACACATCGCATATCTCGTCAAGGATCTGGGCGCCGGCGCCACTGATCCCATCGGTATGGTGAGTGGTGATTTTGTGTTCGTTGGCGATGTGGGTCGTCCCGATCTGCTTGAGCAGGCCGCGGGCATGATCGGCACGCAGGAGGTTGGTGCACGGCAACTGTTCAAGTCGGTGAATGACTTCAAGTCGCTGCCACCTTATTTGCAGGTGTGGC
Source organism: Gemmatimonas sp. (assembly GCA_011390805.1). Lineage (GTDB taxonomy): Bacteria > Gemmatimonadota > Gemmatimonadetes > Gemmatimonadales > Gemmatimonadaceae > JAABRT01. The sequence continues at coordinate 35,906 of JAABRT010000021.1, forward strand.
CCGCGCACGGCGCCGGTTCCGCCTGTGGCAAGTCGTTGGGCGACATTCCCAGCTCAACCATTGGCTACGAGCTTCGCACCAACCCGGCCATCAATGCGTCGGGCAGCGAGCAGGAGTTTGTGGACTATATCCTGGCCGGCCAACCGGAGCCGCCGCCCTATTTCGCCCGCATGAAGCGCGATAACCGAGTGGGGCCCAAGCTGTTGGGCAGCGTACCCGAAGTCGCACACCTGGATGTCGAAGCCTTTGACAAGCTCACCGGCCGTACTGACGTCGCACTGCTCGATACGCGCAATCGCAAAGAGTTCTTGAGCGGGCATGTCCCGTCATCGATTCTCGCCGAGCTCGACTATCAGTTTGTGAACATTGCCGGCTCGTTCATTGATGAGGGCACACCAGTGTACCTCGTGGTAGACGAGGCGCGTGTTGACGAGGCCGTGCGTGCACTGATCCGCATTGGTGTTGACGATATTCGCGGCTATCTCACACCAGCCGATCTGGCCACCTGGGCATCGAAGGGCGGCGAGCTTGCGTCCATTCCGTCCATCGATATGGCGGAACTCGAAAAGCGAAGAGTGAACGGCAACATCACTGTGCTTGATACGCGTGGCAAAGTGGATTTCGATGTGCGCCACGTTCCCGGTGCCATCAATGTGGCGCACACGCGGCTGCTGGTGCGCCTTGACGAGGTGCCACGTGACAAGCCGGTGCTGGTGCACTGCAACTCGGGTGCGCGCTCGGCGCACGCGGTGTCACTGCTGGCACGACATGGGTTTGACGTGACCAACGTGGCCGACATGGTGGCCAACTATCGCGAAACGGCCACTGCATCGTCGGGCGCTGCATCAGCCTGACCTCCCCCTCAACCGGAGTGGCGAAGATGTCTATTCTGATTTCCGACCCACCTCCCGCTGGTCAGGCGGGAGGCGACCTGACGGCTCTTGTGACGCGGCTTGAACGCGCCGTGGCCGCCATGGAGTCTGTGACAGGAGTTGCGTCGCAAGCCACCCCTGCTCTTGCGATGGCCGCTGATGCGGCCGACGAGTTTGTGCAGCGTTCAGCAGAGCGCGGCGTTCACATTGACGAGCGTTTGCACGAAGCGGCGCACCTGCTTGAGCGCCTCACTGATCCTCGTACCACGCGCGCACTCGAATCGCTGCTGGACCGATTGCCGCAGATCGAGCAGTTGCTCGCGCTCGCTGATCAGGCGCCCGGATTTGTTGCCATGGGTGTGGATACGATGGACGATCTGGTGCGCGACCTGCGCACACAGGGCGTTGATGTTGAGCGGGGTGTGCTCAACGGAGCCAGTGCGGCACTTCGCTTTGGTGCGCACATCGGACCCGAGCAGGTCGATGCCATTGAAAGTGTGCTTACCTCAGGCATGCTCGATCCCAATGTCGTGCAGCTCATTGGTCGCATGGGGGCCTCGCTGAATACCGCCGCCAACGCGCACCCTGCACCTGTTGGTGTTGTGGGCGCACTCGGCGCTCTGCGCAATCCCGACGTCAAACAAGCGCTCGGATTGCTGCTCACTTTTGCGGCCGAGTTCGGTCGCCAACTGAATGCCGGCCCTCGTAGCAGCGCCGACGCCCAAGGGAGGGTCCGCACATGAATACCCACAACGGTTCAGAGACCACGTCCTACGAAGTGCTGGTGATTGGTGGTGGAAGCGGCGGACTCACCGTGGCCGCGCAGCTGCGCAATCGTGAAGATGCGCCGCAGGTGGCAATCATTGAGCCCAGCGACAAACACTACTACCAGCCGCTGTGGACGTTGGTGGGTGGCGGCATCGTGGCCAAGGAAGAATCGGAGCGCAACGAAGCCGACTTCATTCCTCCGGGCGTGACGTGGATTCGTGAGCGCGTGGCTACCATCGATCCTGAGGCGCACACGGTAACCACGGAAGAGGGACAGACTGTTCACTACGAACAGCTCGTAGTGGCGGCCGGCATTCAGATTGACTGGGACAAGATCCCCGGGCTCAAGGAAAGTGTGGGCAAGCCGGGTACCGGTGTGGTGAGCAACTACTCGTTTGACACGGTTGATTCCACATGGGCGGCAATCCGCACGTTTACCGGTGGCAACGCCATCTTCACCGAGCCCAAGACCGGTGTGAAATGTGGCGGCGCTCCGCAAAAGATCATGTATCTCGCGGAAGAAAGCTTTCGTAAGCAGGGCGTGCGCGACAAAGCCGAGGTGTTGTTCATGAACGCCAAGCCGTCAAACTTCACAGCACCTGCGTATGGCGCCACACTACGACGCATCTGCGACGAACGCGACATCACGATCAATCTCGAGCACGAACTGGTAGAGATCCGGTACGGCAGCAAGGAGGCGGTGTTCAAGAGAGCCGACGGATCCGAGCTGGTGATGAAGTACGATCTGCTGCACGTCACACCGCCACAGAGCGCGCCCGACTTTCTCAAGCGCAGCCCGCTCGGCAACGCCGACGGCTGGGTTGAGGTGGACAAACACACGTTGGCGCACGTGCGCTATCCCGATGTGTTTGCACTGGGTGACAACAGCAGTCTGCCCACATCCAAAACAGGTGCGGCGATTCGCGGTCAGGCGCCGGTGTTGGTGGAGAATCTCATGGCACGACGTGCCGAGCGCGCGCTCACTGCCAGCTATGATGGCTACACCGCGTGTCCGGTGGTCACGGGCTATGGGAAGCTGCTCATGTGTGAGTTCGACTACAGCAAGAATCCCAAGGAATCATTTCCGTTTGATCAGAACCAGGAGCGCTACAGCATGTACGCGCTCAAGGTGTACGGTCTGCCGCGCATGTATTGGCATGGTATGCTGCGCGGGCGCATGTAGCCAGGCCGTCAGGCGGCCATCTCCGTGAACGCCGCAGTTCCCGAGGGTGGCGGGTGGTGTCGTGGGGCCGCATGTTCACAGTCGCGTGCGTCTTCAGACGGGCACGCCACACCACCCGCCTTCGAGGAGCAATCATGCAGCTCGGTGCATTCTCCGTCAGCCTTGCGGTGAAAGATCTGAACGCGTCCAGGCTGTTTTATGAACAACTCGGCTTTACCGGTTTTGCTGGCGACCCGTCACAGAACTGGTTGATGATGCGAAATGGAGAGCACGTGATTGGACTGTTCCAAGGCATGTTCGAGAAGAACATCCTGACGTTCAATCCGGGATGGGACCAGCACGCGCAGCCGGTGGGCACGTTTACTGATGTGCGCGAGCTGCAGAAGACGCTCAAGGCAAACGGCGTTACATTCGCCACTGAGGCTGACGAGAGCAGTACCGGTCCGGCCAGTTTCGTAGTGGTTGATCCCGACGGTAACCCGGTGCTCGTTGATCAGCACGTATAGCACACAGGTAATGAACTGCTGAGCGCACAGAACCGTCGCCGTGGTCAACTGACGTGCCATCCCTTTCCCTCCCATCGCACAACATGCCAAACTTTCGACACACACTGCTCGGCGCTCTGGCGTTTGCGTTGACTGCATCTGCAGCCGACGCGCAGTGGACCAATCGCTATCCGAAAGTGGCTGGCATGGGTCACCATGTGTATCTCGCGGGCTACGATCTGCCCACCATGAACGTGGGTCCTACGGATCCGGCGGTCAGTCCTGACGGATCGCGCATTGCCTTCAGCGCCCGTGGTTGGATCTGGGTGCTCGACATTGCGACGGGTCGTGCAGTGCGCGTGACCGATGGACAGCACATGGATTTCCGTCCTGCGTGGTCTCCCGATGGTACGCAGTTGGCGTTTGTGCGTGATGACTCGCGCGACATGTGGATTGTGACGCGCACGATCAGCAGCGGTGCAGAAACGCGCATCAATACACCGGCGCTTGACCTCGACCCAACATTCGGTCCGGATGGTACGCTGTACTACAGCTCAGCGGCTGAAGGAACGATTGATTTATGGAAGCGCGCACCCAATGCAGCACCGGAACGCATCACCACAAAACGTGGCAATGAGTTTACACCAACGGTAAGTCGCGATGGCCGGTCGCTGCTTTACATGCACAAGCTAGGGGGCGACCGTGTTACGCTGCGCAATCTCGCCAGCGGTGACGAGCGTGAACTGATCACCGAACGCATTGTCTCTCAGTCGCGTCCGGCGATCAGTCCCGATGGCACAACTGCTGTGTACGGCTGGGCCACTGACGAGCGCTATGAACTGCGCCTCGTGTCGGTGAGTGACCCGTCCACAACGGTGCGCCTCACCACAGGAGCGCGAGGCTTGCCGCTCAGTCCCGCGTGGAGTCCAACCGGCGAAGAGCTGTACTTCACCGAAGCCGGTGCCGATGAAGTCATGCGACTGTACCGCGTAGCGCGCGTGGGTGGTGAAGCGCAGGAAGTGCGTGTGTTGGCGTGGGATTGGGGACAGCCTACCGGTACGATTCGCATCACGACTCGCGAAGGTGCGCTTGAGGGTGCAGCGGCACCGGTGCCGGCGCGTCTGTCTGTGTCGGACGGCGCGGGACATCCGGCGGTGCCGAACACTGGTTATGCACAGTTCGCCTTGCAGCACGGTCGCATTTTCTTTTATTCGCCGGGTGTGATTGATATAACAGTGCCTGCCGGACGAGTCACGGTAGGTGCGGTGCGCGGACTGACGACTGCTGAAGTGTCGCAGACGGTGGCTGTTGCGGCAGGCGAAGTGTTGGAAGTGTCGTTGGCGTTACAGCATGTGTGGGACTCACGCGCGTCGGGTTACCTGTCGGCCGATCATCACTTCCATCTCAACTACGGTGGCGCGTACACGCTTGAGCCCGATGATCTTGTCACGTTCATGCGCGGCGAAAACCTGAATCTGGCAACGCCAGTTGTGGGTAACCTGCATAACCGTTTTGAGGAACAGCAGCATTGGGGCTTTGCGCGCACCAGTGATTTACCGCTCATTCAGTTTGCCCAGGAGGTGCGTTCGCATTTTCTGGGACACGTAAGTCTGTTGAATACCAAGGCACTGTTCTGGCCGTGGATCTGGGGCCCGGGATATCAGGTGTACGGTGCGGATGATCGCGCGAACTCGGAGCCGTTGGCGTTTGCGCGCTCGCAGGGGGGCTTTGGTGGCTATGTGCATCCAGTGGCCGCGCGAGATCCGTTCAGCGAAGAGGGACGCAAAGACGTACCGGTGATGCTTGCCGTTGACGGTATCCTGGGCAATCTCGATTGGCTCGAAGTGGCGTGCTTGTGGACGGATGGACTCGGTACGGCCGCGCTGTGGTACGAGTTCCTGAACCTGGGCAACACCGTTGCGCTTGAAGCGGGCACCGATGTCATGAACAACTACTACCGCACCATGGCGGTAGGCACGACGCGTTTGTATGTAGACACCAAAGGTGCAGCCAACTTCACCGACTATTACGCCAACATGCGCGCCGGTCGTTCGTTCGTCACCACCGGTCCCATGTTGCTGTTCACCGCTGGTGGCAAAGCACCAGGTGACGCGTTGCCGAAGGGTGGTGCAACGTCATGGGAGCTCACCATGCATTCGGCGGTACCGGTGGACAGCGTAGACATCGTGGTGAACGGCGAAGTGGTGTGGAGTGCCGCAGGTATGTCGGCGCCGGGTACAAAGAAGTACACAGGCAGCGTCGTGTTGCCGGCGGGCGGATGGATTGCGGCGCGTGCGCGTGGCGGTGAACCGGTGTGGCCGTCAATGAGTGCGTACGCGTTTGCGCACACCAGTCCGGTGTGGATCTCGCAGGTGGGCAGTACAGATCGTGCGGCCATGCAGCGCGCTGCGTCGCGACTGGGTCCGGTGCTGGACGTTGCGCAGCAACAGGTGGTTATTGCGTACGGCAACGGAAACGCGCCAAACATTCTCTCACAGTTTGCGGCGGCGCGTGCGAGGTTGGCGGCTGTGCGGTGACCGTACGGTGTGCGCCTTAGTATGATCCTTTACCCGCGCGCACTACGACAAGGCGTGTGAGAAGCACGTGCACCATGAACGCTACCACCACTGCCGGCAAACTCGCCGAGAATGTTGTGAAGAGTTTTGTGCCCGTCATCGCCAGTGGGTTGAGCAGTGCGAGGTACACACCGGCGCCGGTGAGCAGTGCGGCGAAGGCAGCCCAGTTCACGCGCGCCCAGAAGGCGTACGCGCTGTTTGCGCTGCCGTCGTACAGAGCGCTCAGGCTTATCGCGTTGCGTCGCAGCACAAGCCGGTCGGCCAAGGCAATCCCGCACATTGGTGCAATGATGGCTTCGGAGAAGGCCACCAAGGTGTAGAACCGGTCGTACAGCGCGTCTGATGCGAGCACCACCATGCCAATCACGCCCACGAAAAACAGGAGTGTGAAGCCTGGCCAACCAAGCCGCTGCAAACGCGGACCAAAGTGTTGAATGAGCGTTTGACAGTTGCCCTGCACCATGCCTACGAGGCTGCTCAGATTCGCTATGGCAAGCAAAGCGAGCAGCATCACACCCGCGATGTTGCCTGTGATGGGGATCATCCAGGTGACCGGGTCGGCACTGCCGAGGACGAGCGCAGATATCAGCCCCACACTCGCTGCCAATACGTATATCGGCACGTAGGCGATCAGGCTGCCCCACACCACCGCGCGTTGTGTCTGCGCGTAGCGGCCAAGATTTGCGGCCAGCGATCCCCAGCTCAGACCGCCCGCGATGTGCAGCTCCACGACGAGCATGATGTTGGTGGCGCGGTCAGGATGCGGAGCGATTGCGGGCGCGGCGAGCAAAGTGGCCAGCGGGACCTCGGAGAACAGCGCTATCATGAGCCATACGCAGAGCAGCAGCAGCCCGGGCGCGGCGAAGCGATTGAGCAAACGGACACTCGCACTGCCGCGAATCAGAATCGCCCACGCCAGCGCGAGCATGAACACAGCGACAACTGTTTGCAGCATGGAAAGATCGAGCGACGCCGAAGGCATCACGCTGCGAACCATTTCCACCGCCGATCTACCGATCATGGTGGCCAGGATGGCCGCCCACGCGAAAACCAGTACCACAACGACCACCACTACAAACACGAGCGCTCCAACCGGCCCGTATACCGATCGCTGATGCACGAAGAACTCTGTGCCCCACTTGCTCGATGGCAGTACCAACGCGAGCAGAAGGATCACCACACCAATGGTATTGCCCGCCAGCATGGTGAGCACGCCATCGCGGAAGCCAACGTACTGCGCCGTGGTGCCTCCGAACAGAAATGCCCACGTGGCAATGGCGAGTCCTGACTTGACGCTCAGTACGTCGACAAAGCTCCAGCGGCGCTCCGACCGCGTGAGCGGCAGCGTTTCCGCGAGCGCTTCGTCAACGGGTGAAGGCGCTGCTGTTGTGGCACTCACTCACGTTGCCTGCAACAGAACCGTGCCGACGATGGCCAGCACGACGAACACCAGCAAGCAGATCACATCGGCCGTGGGCAGGTCGCGGAACGCCGGATCGTGCTGTTGTTCGCTTGCAATGACGTTGAGACGTCGCTCAAGCTCGGCGCGCATGTCGTCGGAGAGATGCACGAGGGTTGGCTACTCCGCCACTACCGGTACGCGCCGGCGTCGGGTTATGTCGTACGCAGCAGCCAGTGCCAGCGCGCCAAACGCCGGCAACAGCAGTGCACGCGCAGCATGGCGCTCATACATCACGGCGCCTGCGACGCCGCCGGCTGCAAAGCCACAGATCAGAATGACGTACAGCATGATCCGACGCCGATCGAGCGCCTGACCGCGCAAACGAGCGCCCAGCATGGTGCCAATGTCAGTAACAAGACCGGTCAGGTGGGTGGTACGCACGAGTGCGCCGCTGTAGGTGCTCACCATCGCATTCTGCAGACCGCACGCGGCCGACGCCAGTAGATGTCCAGTGTCTGAACCACGTGAGAGCGCCACCGATGCCATCACCAGCAGCGCCGCCTCGAGCAGCAGCGCCGCTCCGTACCGCCGGCCGAGCTGTAGCGCAGCGTTACCGGTGAGCGCGCCGCTGATGATCGCCCCAGCCAGAAACGCGGCAATAATGCTCGCGAGGTGCAGCGCTTCGGCCGCTTGTCCACGCGCGACGGTGAGGCTGAACAGCGTGAACGAGCCGGTGACATGCGAAACGGCTTCGTGGCGGAAGCCGAGCAGGCCAATCGTGTTGACCGAGCCCGCAATGGCCGCCAGCCAGAAGCCGCCGATTTCAACCCAGCGTGGGAGTCGCGAAAGCATGTGTCCGGCAATCTAGCGGGCTTGCGGTTCCGCGGGTTGATGCGTGGTAGGGGACCGGTGGGCGAGCGGCAAGTCCGCGGTTGATTGCGCTCAACGCATTCACCGGTACATTCGAGCGCAACCCAAACGGGAGCTGCATCATGCGTCTGCTCGAAACGCCTTTTGCCTCACGGATCACGTCGCGCCTGAAATCGCGCATGATTTCGCGCTTCAAGTCGCGCCGCCGGACGAGGATCCCATCGCCAGTCAACGCTCGTGTTGCGTCCCGGGCGCTTGTCTGCGCAACAGCCGCGTGCGCCATCCTTGCATTCATAGCACCGGCATCCGCCAGGCATTCCGACGCCAGCACGCTACCGCATGATCCGCCTGAAACCGCGGTCACCCCTGAGCGCTTGCGTGAAGCGGTAGAACGCGCGGTACCGCTCATGCAAAACTCGGCCGATACGTGGTTTGAAAAACGTTCGTGTTCGTCGTGTCATCATCAGGGATTGGGCACGGTTGCCATGTCGGTGATAAGCGAACACGGATTCGTTATCGATACCGCACGCATGCACGCGCAGGCGGTTCGCACTATGAGGCAAAACGCAAATTGGGCGGAACGCTTTGTGGTGCAGGATGTGAGCATCAATCAGTCCATCGGTCAGACGTACCGTGCAATAGGAGTGGCAGCGGCTGGTCATCCGGGTAATGCCGTGCTGCGTGCTATCGCGCATCTGACGGCAGGACAACAGCACGTGTCGGGACGCTGGCTTTCCAACTCGCGTCGACCACCTCTTGAGGACTCGGAAGTCACGGCCACGGCGCTGAGCATCCGCACGCTGTCGCTGTATCCGATTGCCGGCCGTGAAGGTGAGTTCGCGCAACGCATAGATCGTGCGCGTGAATGGTTGCTCAATATGACACCCGAGTCCAACGAAGAGCGGGTGATGCAGTTGTTTGGTGCGGCGTGGGGAGGTGCTGACAGCGCAACGCTTGATCCGCATGCAACAGCACTCTTGTCGGAACAGCGCGAAGATGGTGGGTGGGCGCAAGTTGCAACCCGTGCATCCGACGCGTACGCCACCGGACAGGCACTTGTTGCGCTCAATCAGTCGGCCGGTATCAGCATGCGTGACGCCCGCATGCAACGCGCGCAAAAGTTTCTGCTTGCAGCGCAGAAAGACGACGGTTCGTGGCACGTACCAACAACACGCACCAGAGAACCGGGACTACCGTATTTCGAAAGCGGTTTCCCACACGGCAAGGATCAGTTCATCTCGTACGCCGGCACTGCATGGGCCACCATGGCCATTGCGATGGCGACGCGCGACGCACCGTCGAATGTGTTTGTTGGACATGTGGACGCAGCGATCGAGTTGCCACCTGACACCGTGTCGCACGGCCTCACACCGCTGCAACACGCGGCGTTGTTTGGCACGCGCGAAGAGATGCAGCGGTTGATAGATGCGGGTGCGAACGTGAACGATACATCGGCGTCGCGCGCGACAGCATTGATGGCGGCTGTACACGACGAAGCGAAAGTTCGACTGTTACTCGATGCAGGCGCCGACCCCAGCGTGGAGAACCGCGCTGGCCACACGGCGCTGCAGCTTGCGGCGAGTTATTCCGGTGCAAGCGCGAGCGCGCGGTTGCTGATTGAACGCGGTGCGAAGCAGGATCATCCCATTCGTTCGCTCAGCGGCGCGCGCGTAGCGGCCTTTGCATTTGCAGTAGTGCGCGGTGACACACTGCTTGCACAGTTCATGCTTGACCGCGGCGCCGATGTAAATGGACCAACCAACGCCGGTCACTCACCACTGATGGCGGCCACGTATCACGCCGATGGAGACGCCGCGCGCTGGTTGTTGCGTCGGGGCGCGATGGTGGATGATCGTGCTCGTCCACCGGAGCGTTTGGCGATGACGCCGCTTATGATTGCCGCGGTGGATGGCTGTACCGATGTGGTGCGTGCGCTGATTGACGCGGGGGCCGATGTGAACAAACGCGATCACAACGGACTCACGGCGCTGCATCATGCGGCCGGCGCGCCGGATCGTGGGCACATGCTGATTGTAGACGCGCTATTGGCTGCCGGTGCCGAACGTGCGCCGCTGTCTCCGAAAGGCGAGACACCGGCGGCGTTCGCGCGGCAGTACGGGAAGCCATGGGTGGCGGCGCGGATTGAGCAACAGTGAATCCGCGCACCGGCCAACTATGCGCTAAACGACCCCACACCCGGACTCTTGAGGTTGGCCGCCTTCAGGAAAAAGGCGACAGACTCGTCCCGGTGCTTGAACACAAATCCGGAGTCCACAAGAAAATCGCGGGCGAGTTTTTTCAGATGCGTGAGTGCCTCCGTGCCTTTCGCAAAACTGGCCGCCGCATCGTCAAACTCCTTGTTGCCCTCCTTCCAATCGGCGTTGGAAACTTTCGCGCCCTTATTGAATGTGCTGTTCATGTCGAGCCACTGCATGGCATCGCCGGCATAGTTGCTCGTCAGCCCCACGCAGGCAATCGTTGGACAGGTGAGCATGTAAGTACGCATCATTTTGCCGAACTCGCCGGCACGCAGTTCATTGGCTTCCTTGCCTGAGTCGATCAGCGCCTTGTTGCGCGTGTACATGGCCTGGCACTTGAGTGCAAACGCCTTGAGACGGCTGCTGTCCCACAGCCGGTGAATGAACTTGGCCAGGATCTCACAGGCGCTCACCACCAGGCCGAAGATCGCGCCCGCCGACGCCGCGCCAACATCAAGACCCAACTGCGTTGCACCTTTGAGCGTGCCGTAGATGCCCTTACCGATTCCGGCCGTCTGCGTGAGTTTGATGCTGTCCACCACAGCCTCGGGGTGGCCGGGACTGAAGTTCACTTCCTTGGTCACAATCCAGGTGTCGTACTTGTCCACCACCGGTGCAGCAGCACGGCCCACTTCACCAAGAATTTTGCAGACAATGAAGTTGATGAGTGTGGCCACGCGGGCACCCCACTCTTTTGAATAGTCAAACGGCGCTTCCTGAAACTTGTCGAACTGTTTCTTGAGCTTGGCCCAGACATGGGCGGCGAACTGCTTGAGCTTTGCTCGAATGGCCTTGATCACATCGCGACCGAACTGCAGTACAGCATTGGGAGGCTCCGCCGCCGGCTGCTCGA
>JAABRT010000022.1 GCA_011390805.1 Gemmatimonas sp.
GCACGTGCAGGCGCTGCGCATTGATGATTTCGACAACGTCACACCAGACGACGCGCAGTTTGCCACGCGCGTGGTCTCGCTCAATCCGGCGTTTACCGAGATCGTGTTTGCGATTGGCGCAGGTAACCGGCTGGTGGGTCGCACGTCGTGGGACAACCGCCCCGCAGAAGCGCTCCAAGTGGCCAACGTTGGCGCGGGTATCAGGCCCAATGTCGAAGCTGTACTGGCCACGCGTCCTACGCTCGTCTTGCTCTACGCAACGGCGGAAAACCGCGCCGCCGCTGATGCCTTTGCCCAAGCTGGCATACGCACGATTGCGCTGCGTACGGTGACCATCGCGGATTTCAAACGCGCGGCGCACATCATTGGTCGCGCACTTGGAGAGCCGGCAGCCGCGGCAACGCTGGTTGATTCGATCACCACAACACTGCAAAGCGTGCGCATGGCGGTGGCCGACGCACCGAGGCCGCGTGTGGTGTGGCCATCGTGGGAAGCACCGGTACTCGTTGTGGGCAACGCGAGTTACGAAGCCGAGCTGCTCGAGATTGCCGGTGCACAAAACGTATTCGCCGACCGGCAGGAGTCGGTGGCCGGTGTGACGATTGAAGAAATCGCACGGCGTGATCCGGAGCTGGTGCTGGCTGGACCCGAACGCGTGGCGCGTATGCGCGAGAGCGCACCGTGGCGTGCCGTGCGTGCTGTGCGCGAAGGCAACGTGGTGGTGCTCGACAGCAACGTGGTTGGACGTCCGGGCGTGACAATCGGCATGGCCGCAGTATCGATCGCGCGCTTGTTGCATCCGGATCGCGCGGATCGGTTGCCGCTGTCTGCAACAACCGGTGCAGCAACCGGTGCAACAACCACAGCGCCCGCAGCATCCGACTCGGTCATCCCGCCGCGCGAGGAACCGGATCGGTGAACCGCCTCATTATTCCACTCGGCGTGCTGCTGTTGCTGCTCAGCATACTGCTGGCCATTGGCATTGGCGCGGTACCGCTCGCTCCCGACGACGTGTGGTTTGCACTGTTCGGACAGGGCGACGAACAAGTAGTGGCCATTGTTCGCGCGTTGCGCGCGCCGCGTGTTGTGCTGGCGGCCATTGTCGGAGCGGGACTGGCGGTGAGCGGTGCAGCCTTGCAAGGCACACTGCGCAATGCACTGGCCGAGCCGTACCTGCTGGGCGTTTCAGGCGGCGCGGCGGTTGGCGCTGTGGTCGCGCTCACGCTGGGCATCGGAACACCAACGGTTGTCACACTGGCTGCGTTTGGCGGTGCCGGTGCCGCCACACTCATCGTCACAGCGCTGGCGCGCTTTGCCGGAGGACGCGCTGAGCCGCGATTGCTGCTCATGGCCGGTGTTGTGGTAGGCGCCTTTGCCAACGCCGTGATTCTGGTTGCGCTGGCCGACGCACCGCCCGACCGTATCCGTGGTGCGCTGTGGTGGATGATGGGTTCAACGGCCGACGCCACGTGGGATGCCGTATGGCGCAGCGCGATTGCCTTGCTGGTGTTTGGTGGCTGGCTGATTGTGCGCGCCCGGGAACTCGATGTGCTCGCGCTTGGCGAAGAGCCGGCCGTAGCACTTGGTGCCGATGTGGATCGCGCCGCACAACGCACCTTCCTGTGCGCGTCGTGGTTGGCGGCATCAACCGTGGCGGCTGTCGGACTGGTGGGCTTTGTTGGTCTGGTCGTGCCCAATCTCGCGCGCGCACTCGGTGCACACCGGCATCGTGGATTGATGGTGGTATCGGCGCTTTACGGCGGCGCGCTGCTTGTTGCAGCCGATGTGGCCGCGCGTTCAATCCGCTCTCCCATTGAGCTGCCCCTTGGTGCCGTAACGGCCCTTATCGGTGTGCCGTTCTTTCTGGCGCGTTTGCGCAAGCTGGCATGATGCGGAGCACGCGCCTGTGACTGACGCGACACGCAGCGCCACCGACCTCGTGTTCGAGCGCATCACGGTGACCTATCCGCGCGCTTCGGTACCCGCGCTCGACGACGTCACGTTGCGGGCGAGGCCGCGCGCTGTCACCGCAGTTGTGGGCCCGAACGGTAGCGGCAAGAGCACCCTGGTGCGTGCGCTGCTGCGACGCGTAGCACCGAGCAGCGGTCGCATACTGCTGGGCGACCAGACACTGGCTTCGTTTGACGCGCGTCAGTTTTCCACGCAGGTGGCCGTGGTACCGCAGCGCGAAGAAGTGCACATGCCGCTGCCGGTGCGGGAGTTTGTGGCACTGGGCCGGCATGTGCATCTGGGTGCCTTCACCCCGATGGGTGCCTCCGATAAACAGGCCATTGCTCACGCGCTTGATCGTGCCGGTATGACACACCTCGCCGACCGTCGCACCGATACGCTATCGGGCGGTGAATGGCAGCGTGTTCGCATTGCGCGTGCGTTGGCACAGGAGGCACCGGTGGTGGTGCTCGATGAACCCACCACATTTCTTGATATCGCGCATGAGATGTCGGTGTTCGAACTGCTCGACGACCTGGCCGCTGAAGGACGTACGGTGTTGCTGGTGAGCCATCAACTCAACCTCGTCGCGCGCTTTGCTGCGCACATCGTGCTGCTTGATCGCGGACGGGTGGCTGCGCATGGCAACGCCGCAGACGTCATGCGTGGTGAGATCCTCGAGCGAGTGTACGAGTGGCCGTTGGTGGTGACGCGGGATCCGGCGGTTGGCGCACCGGCGCTGTTGCCGCTCAGGCGGGGCGCGCGGCGCGCCGAGGAGCGCAAATGATGTGGCGCTGGTGCTGCCGCGTGGCGTGGGCAGCGGGCGTTGTGGCATCGCAGAGCGTGGCCGGCGTTGTGGTGTCGCCGAGCGTAGCCGGCGCCCTGTTGTTCCAGAGCGTAGCCGCAACGCCCGCGCGGGCTCAGCAATCTGTTGCCCGCACGCAGATACCTCACACGTTGTGTGTACGCGATGCCGCAACCGGCGCCGGGATAGCGCGCGCACAGCTCACGATAGTACGGGCGTCAGGGAAAAAGCTCTCGCAGGTACTTGGCGCGCCGTGCGGTGCGGTGACTCTTTCGCGTGATACGGAATCGCCTGAGCAACCGGCGGGAGATCAGGGCGATAGCGTTGTGGTACGTCGCCTTGGATACGAGCCTCGGCGCTATGTACCGGTGCGCGGCCAGTTGGCTGGAGATACGATTTTCGTGGCGCTGGTACCGATCGCCGTTGCACTGCCTGTCAGCATCACACAGGCTCCGGTTGGGGCGGATGATGCGCTGCAAGCTCGAAACGCCGTGTCGATATCCGTGGACAGCGCGCGCGCCCTTGGAGCGCACAGCACCGGTTCGCTGGTGGCGCTGCTGCCATACACATTTCCGCGCAGTGCGCGCGGTGAAGTCACGCTGTCGCTGCGTGGCGCGAGACGTGAGCAGGTTGCGGTAACGCTTGATGGTGTGCCGCTCACCGATCCCTCCACAGGTCTCGCTGATCTGGCGGACGTGCCACTCGCACTGCTGCAAAGCGTAACTGTTTCGCCGGGCAGCGATCCGATTGCCAGCGGACCGGGGGCCGCTGGTGGCGTGTTGTCGCTGCGCAGCGGCAATCAGTCGGTAGCCATGGTTCGCGCGGCGTCATTTGGCGACGTGGCAGCGGAGGGCGCATGGAGTACATCGGTTGGTGCATCACTCTTGCGCATTGGCGCTGCACATCGCGCCGCCGACAATAACTTTGCGTTCGTGAACAGTTCCGGAAGTACCGGTACTGAACTGATTGAGCGGCGCGTGAATAATGATGTGACGCGCAGCAGTGTGATGGCGCAGTGGCAGGCGTCGCGGGTGCAACTGACCGCGCTCGCATCACGCGCCGACGTGGGTATGGTGGGGCCGGTGAATGTGCGTGCGAACGATCAGGATCGCTCACAAACGCGGCGCCTGTTCATGCGTGCTGCGGGACAGACCGGTTCGTCGCTGGTGAGTGCATCATTGCGTGGCTTCGGCCTGCGTTATCGCGATCCTGCACGCGCCTCGTTCGACGCCAATGCCAATGCGCTGGCTGCTGACGCCGATATCCGCCGCTCTGTAGCGGGTGTAGCGCTGCACGCAGGTGTGGGCGCCGATCGCCTGCGCGCATCGGCCAACGTGGCGCAGGATCGCGCACGCGGTTTCGCTTCGGCTGCGACCGCCGGCGCATTTGGTGTGAATCCGGTTGACGGGAGCGAGACGCTCTCCTGGACACTGGGCGCACGGCTCGATGCGATTGAGCAGAATGGTGTGCTGCCATCGTTTTCACTTGGTCTGAACTCGTCGCGGCAGCGCCCGGTTGTTGTTGGTGCCCGCGTTGCGCAGGCTGTGCGCGTGCCCACGTTGTACGACCTGTACTTTTCGTCGCCGCAGCGCCTCACCGTTCGTGCGCTTGATGTCGAGCGTATCGTGCTTGATGCCGAGGTGCACGCACGCTGGCAGTCACGCACAAATGATAACCGCTCGGCGTCGCTCGAAAGTGCGTTGATCACACGCATTACTGACAATGCGATTGTGTGGTTTCCCGGAAACTTTGGCTGGAGCCCGGCCAATGTAGGCACCGAGCGGGTAACCGGTGTGGAGTTGCGCGGTACGCTGGCCCGGGGACCAGCGGACATCAACGCGTGGAGCACAGTGTACAACGCGGAACTCACTGCGGGTGGTTTGCGCATCCCCACGCCATACGTACCCAGACACGCCGGCGGTGCGACGGCACGATTGGCACACGGACCGCTTCAACTCTCCGGTACCACTCGCTGGTTTGGAACGCGCCCGTACACTGCGGGTCCGCGCGATGATGCGTTCCTGCTACCGGCGGTCGCGCTCGTTGATCTCGCGTTCACTGCTTCACATGCGCTGAACGGTACTGTCATCGCCCTCACATTCGCACTGGAAAATGCCACGGACCAACCCTGGCAATCAGTGCGTGGTTTTCCGTCGCCCGGCCGAGCCTGGTCGGTTGCGCTGGTGTTTCGTCCTACAACTTCTCAATGAAAATGCTGCACTGTTCACACATCGTATCCGGCAGTCGTTCACGACGTCTGCGGTCTTCCACCGTCGCACTTATCGGCTGCGCTGCCTTACTGTCTGCTTGTGGCGACGATGGTGTGATTGATCCGGCCACACTCGCCCCGCGCGGCATCGTAGTGCTTGACGGCTTCATTCAACCAGGTCTCACCTTGGTGCCCGATTCCGGCACGGCTACGCAGCGTATCGCGTTCGGTGCACCCAACGAGTTTGACGGTGGTTCAATCGAAGTGCGCAATGACACGGTGGTCGCCGCATCAAGCCGGGGCGCTGGCGACCTGTTGTACATCGCATCGTTGCAGAGCGGGACCGTGCGCCGCGTGCAAATGCCGCCGCAGAGCAACCCGGCGCGCGCCAGAATGCTCACGCAGTCAGGTGGTGCAGCGCTCATTGGCGTTCCCCTGCGTGACTCGGCGTCGGTTGTGCTGGCGTCCCTCGCTCCGGCGGGCGGCACAACACTTACGAAAATCAATGACGTTGGCACCTGTCCCGTTGATGTCTTCCAGTTTGGCGGTGACACATGGGTTGTCGATGCCAATGCTGATTGCGCCAACGACTATCGTCCCATTGGTGCCATGCGCCTTATCCGCGTGCCCTCCGGTGGTGGTGCACGTCAGGTAATCACACTGCCCGCGCTGCGTGGCTCGAGTGCGGATGTGATCGTGCAGGGCAACGTGGCCTACATCAGCGCCGGCGGCGACGCCGATTTCTCCAGCTTTCCGTTTGCGCTCATCACCGGCGGCGCCATCACGCGCGTTGATCTGACCAGCGGCACCGTGCTGGGCACGCAACCCATGCCGGCCGGTACTTACGGCGCCAGCATGAAGCTGGGAGCTGATGGCCGGTTGTACGTGACGATGTTCGAGGATCTGAGCTCTTTTACCGACCGCACCGTCGCGTATACCTTGCCGGGATTGACTCCCACTGGCACGCGCGTGCAGGGCGCGGACTGGCTGCAGCTGCGCGATGGCAACAACGAAGAGACCAGCTGCGGCTCAGCCGTTGCTGACGCACTCGGCCGACTGCACTGCATTCAGAATCGAACGGCCTCGGCCACATTCCTTCTGGTGTTCGCTCCCGACGGATCACTGGTGCGTGAAGTGGCGGCAGGGCAGGGCGGAGTGGATTTGCGCTTCCGCTAGATTTTCCGCATGCCGCCTGTTGCCACCGATGCGCTGGTCCTTCACGTATTCGACTACCTCGAGACGTCGCGCATCGTGCGACTGGCAACGCGCGATTTCGGCGTACTCTCCGTATTGGCCCGGGGAGTACGCCGCTCGTCCAGTCGCTTTGGCAGCGCACTGGACCTCTTCGCCGAGGGTGCGGCGCGCATTGATCTCAAGGCTGGCCGGGATCTTCAAACGCTGAGCGGTTTCGATGTGACCACGGCTCGCCCTGAGCTGGCGCTCGACATGTCGCGCTTTACCGCCGCCTCGGCGGTGTCGGAGTGCGTGCAGCGCATGGTGAGTGAAGATCACGCGCCCGAGGCCTTCGATGTGGTGCGTGACGCACTGGATGCGCTCGCCCGGTCCGCGCCCGAGCACACCGTGTCGGCCGCGCTGGCGTCGCTGTGGCATCTGGTGGCCACCCTGGGCTTTGCTCCGGCGCTGGACGTGTGCGCGCTCTGTCATCGCGAGATTGACGATACCGATGCGTTGGCCTTCAGTCATGTGGCCGGGGGCGTGCTGTGTGCGACCTGTGCGGCGCGCGGTGCGGGAGCCCGGCGTTTACCGCAGGCGGCGCACCGCGCACTGGCGCAGTGGACCGTGGGTGAGGCTGGGCCGGCATTGAGTGTGGCCGAAGGACGGGCACACCAGCGGCTGCTGCGGGAGTTCGTCGGCCAGCACCTCACGGATGCCCGCCAGATGAAGGCCTGGGCCGTGTGGGAGCAGGGAAACTGGGGCTGAATGGGCGATTTGTTGCACCCTCTGCAGAGTGAGGCGCATCACAAAGCTGCCGTTTAGGCGCGCCCTGCCAATATGGCGAGCTCTGGCAGGTTGATCACAAGATCAATGTGCCCGTGGAGAGCGCGGAACAGTTGGGTTCGCCCGGGGTCTTGTGAGAAAGAATGTGACGTTTCTACTCTGTCGCGGTGTGGCACTAACCAATCTGACGTGCCGTGGGGAGACATCGGAGTACTGGGGCCAACCGTGTACCCCGGTGTTGCTTGACACCCCCCCATACGCGTCCTAATATACGCAGCACAGAGATATTCCTTAACCCACCACAGGAGACTGAACCAAGGCCCCTGATTCGTCTGTTGGAGAAAGCCATGAAACGTGTTGTGACCTTGCTGGGACTCGTCCTGGCGGTCAGCGCGTTCATGCCACGAGAAGTCGCGGCGCAAGGCAGTGTGATCGAGCAGAACAGCACGGTCGTGCGTCGCGGGGTTGGAAAGCTCAAGCAGAACTTTCCAAATCCCTTCAACCCTGCGACCCGGATTCCCTTCGATGTGGGGGATGCCCCACAGTGTTCGGATCAAGGTCGCCAGTATCGGATTACTCTTCGCATTTTCAATCTGTTAGCGCGTGAAGTGGCGGTTCCGGTACTGCAAGGTGGCACCAGCACAGTTGCTGGCGGTCAGCCATTACGTGGGATATCAGTGCCTTGTGGGGAATACGTTGCCTACTGGGATGGAGTGGACAAGCGAACGGGTCGGGAAGCACCATCCGGCATCTACAGCTACACACTCCAGATCGACGATAATCCACCGTTGGCGAAGAAGATGATCGTGGTGAAGTGAACGCCACTGATCGAGACATTTAATGAACGGCGCCCCGGGTGAGCGGACCCAGGGCGCCGTTCGTGTTTTTGTGCGCGCCGATTCGGCAGTTTTGCGATGGCACCACCGTTGCCATGTTATGGAGGTACAGCAACCTTTGGTTTCCTCCGTCGACAACGGCCCATGATTAATCCTGATCGTCTTACCGTCAAAAGTGGTGAAGCGCTGAATGAGGCGGTTTCACTGGCCCGCCGCGCCGGCAACCCACAGGTGTATGATCTGCATCTGTTGCTGGCGTTGCTCGCGCAGGACGAAGGCATCGTCGTGCCGATTCTGCAGCGCGTGGGTGTCTCCATTACCTCGCTGCGCACGCAGGCCGAAACAGAAGTCGGTCGCTACGCCAAACAGAGCGACGCGCAGCCCAATCTGTCGCGCGAACTCTCGCAGGTGCTCGATGGCGCTGAAAACGAGGCAAAACAGCTCGGTGATGCCTACGTCAGCACTGAGCATCTGCTGCTGGCACTCAGTGACGCCAAGGGGACGGACTCCACGCGCGTACTCAGTGCCGTCGGCGCCACACGTGCCGCGCTCACCGATGCGCTCAAGCTGGTGCGTGGCAGTCACACGGTCACCGATCAGACGCCTGAACAGCAGTACCAGGCGCTCGATCGCTTCACGCGTGATCTCACCGACTCGGCGCGCAAAGGTAAGCTCGACCCTGTAATCGGACGGGATGAAGAAATCCGTCGCGTGATCCAGGTGCTCTCGCGTCGCACAAAAAACAATCCGGTGCTCATCGGTGAACCTGGTGTTGGCAAAACAGCCATTGCCGAAGGGCTCGCACAGCGCATGATCAACGGCGACGTGCCGGAATCGCTGCGGGACAAGAAGCTGCTCTCGCTCGATCTCGGCGCGCTCATTGCCGGCGCCAAGTTTCGCGGTGAGTTTGAGGAGCGGCTGAAGTCGGTGCTCAAGGAAATCGCATCGAGTGAAGGACGCGTAGTGCTATTCATTGACGAGCTGCACACGCTTGTTGGCGCAGGCAAAGCCGAAGGCAGCATGGACGCCGGCAACATGCTAAAGCCCATGCTCGCCCGCGGCGAACTGCGTGTGGTTGGTGCGACCACACTCGATGAGTATCGCAAGCACGTGGAAAAGGACGCCGCACTCGAGCGGCGCTTTCAGCCCGTGTTTGTGGGCGAGCCGAGTGTAGAAAACACCATCGCAATTCTGCGTGGTCTCAAGGAACGCTACGAGGCGCATCACGGTGTGCGCATCACCGATGGTGCGGTGGTGGCGGCCGCTACGCTGTCTGATCGCTACATCGGTGATCGCTTTCTCCCCGACAAAGCCATCGACCTGGTTGACGAAGCGGCCTCGCGGCTGCGCATCGAGATCGACTCGGTGCCGCAGGAAATCGACGAGGTCGAGCGTCGCATTGTGCAGCTGGAGATTGAGCGACAGGCGCTGTTGAAGGAATCAGACCCTGCATCGCTTGAACGGCGCACCAGTCTTGAGCGGGAACTCGCCGAAGGCAAGGAAAAAGCGTCGGGGATGCGCGCGCAGTGGCAGCAGGAAAAAGATGTGCTCGGTGCGGTTGGTCGCATCAAACAGGAAATCGAACAGGCGCGCGTTGAAGCTGAAAAGGCCACACGTGGAGGCGATCTGAACCTGGCCGCCGAAATCACATACGGTCGGATTCCGCAGTTGGAACGCGATATGACGCTGGCCGAATCGAAGCTGGCATCACACGGCGGCCGTCCGCAGTTCCTCAAGGAAGAAGTTGCGGCTGATGATATTGCCGAAGTCGTCGCGCGCTGGACCGGCATTCCGGTGTCGCGCATGATGGAGTCGGAACGTGAGCGCCTCACACGACTTGAAGAGGTGTTGGCTACGCGTGTGATCGGACAGGACGAAGCGGTGCGCGCTGTCGCGAACGCGGTGCGTCGTTCGCGGGCCGGCTTGCAGGATCCCAATCGTCCCGTAGGCAGTTTCATTTTTCTCGGTCCAACAGGTGTTGGCAAAACCGAGACGGCTCGCGCGCTCGCGGAGTTTTTGTTTGACGACGAACACGCCATGGTGCGCATTGACATGTCGGAGTACATGGAAAAGCATGCGGTGGCGCGATTGATCGGCGCACCTCCGGGTTATGTGGGCTACGAGGAGGGCGGCCAGCTTACCGAAGTGGTGCGTCGGCGTCCCTACTGTGTGATTCTCTTTGACGAGATCGAGAAGGCACATCCTGATGTCTTCAACGTCCTGCTGCAGGTGCTCGATGACGGTCGTCTGACCGATGCGCAGGGACGCACGGTGGACTTCAAGAACGCCGTGGTGATCATGACGTCTAATGTCGGTTCATCATACATTCTTGAAGCGGCAGACACGCCACTGGCCGAGGTTGAGGAGCGGGTGCTTGGTGCACTGCGCGGCAGCTTCAAGCCGGAGTTTCTCAATCGTGTCGATGACATCGTGGTGTTCCGTCCACTTGGCCGCGAACAGATCGATCACATCGCCGAACTGCAACTTGGCCGTCTGCGCAAGTTGCTCGATGAGAAGAAGCTAACGATCGAACTCACGCCGGCGGCGCGCGCGAGGCTCGCCGAATCGGGGTACGATCCGGTGTTCGGTGCGCGTCCCCTCAAGCGAGCCGTGCAGCGCATGGTGCAGAATCCACTCGCGCTGGCCGTGCTCGAAGGTCGATTTGTTGAGGGTGACCACATCGTGGCCGACGTTGACGATGCAGGCGGGCTCACCTTCCGCGTTGGCAAAACAGACGGGTAACCTGCAAACACCCCACTGGCACTGTGCCAGTGGGGTGTTTGTGTGTTGCGGGTGTTGACCTGTGCTCACATTCACGTCGCATTGTGTTCAACGCGTGTTTAGCGCGTGTTCTACACGTGCTTTTTGCACGTTCAACGCGTGCTACGGCTGACGCGCTGCCGCTGACGCGACAATCGCCAACTCAATACGTCGGTTGGCCTGACGACCTGCTTCCGTTTCGTTGGTGGCAATGGGCTCAAGTTCACCGCGGCCCGACGTGCGCAGCCGGTTGCCTGCGACGCCTTCTGCCATCAGGAAACGCGACGCTGCATCTGCCCGCTGCTGCGACAGGCGACGGTTGTAGTCGTCGGCGCCTACGGCATCGGTGTGCCCGACAATAAGTACGTCAGTATTGGGATACTTGCCAAGGTTGGCTGCCAGATTGCGGAGATTGGCTGCCGCTTCAGCTTTCACGCGGTCGGAGTCAAAGTCGTACAGCAATCCGCTGTCGAACGTAACCTGAATGCCTTCGCCCACGCGCTCTACAACAGCTCCTGGAATCGCCTGCTCGAGCTCCTTGGCCTGCTGATCCATTTGATGTCCGATCACTGCGCCAGCGGCGCCACCGACTACCGCACCAATAATGGCGCCACGCGCCGTTGAGCCCGTCTGGTTTCCGACAACGCCACCGACAGCGGCGCCAACTCCGGCGCCGATCGCGGCACCGCTCTGCTTGCTTGACGCACAGGCAACTGTGCCTAACGCAAGTGTGAAGGCAAAGACTGGACGTACGATTGTGCGATTCATGATTTTCTCCCGGGTCCTACAAGTAGAATGCCGCCAACAACAATGGCGGCAATGCCAGCCCACATGGGGATGTTGACGCGTTCTTTGTCCTGTACTTCAATCGAGATCGGGCCCAGGTCGGCCTGACTGGTGCTCTTGGTATACGTGAACCCACCGTACGCCAAAGCGAGCGCGCCAGCCACGATCAGAACGATCGCGGCAATTCGTGTTGAACCCATTGATCAGGGAAGTGATCAGACCACATGTGCGTGCTGGTCTGGGTGATCGCGGGTTGGTGCCGAACTGCATTGATGTCGGCACAATGAGGGTGGCAGCGTCACCGCGGTACTGCCACCCCACTTCTACCCTGAAGCGCGAAGTTTAGATCTGGTTCGCGCGCGCAAACTGCGCAATGTGATCTGCAGCACGAAACGCCAGCGCTTGTATCGTGAGCGTGGGTTGACCGCGTCCACTTGTGACAAACGAGCTGCCATCCACAATGAAGAGATTCCGTACGTCGTGCGTACGATGGTACTTGTCAACAACTGACGTCGCAGGATCATTGCCCATGCGACAGGTACCGAGCAGATGCACAGCGAAGCCCGGATCGGTGTTGATGGGATCGTCATGCATGCGCAGTGCGCCGGCCGCGTCGAGCAACTCGCGACCGCGCGCCTGAAACCACTTGTACATGGCCAGGTCGTGTTCGTGCTCACGGAAGGTGGTGCGAAGCGCCGGCAGTCCCCATGCGTCTTTCAACGCGGGATCGAGTGATACACTGTTGCTTTCCACCGGAAGCGACGTGGTGTGCGCGTAGCACAACAACGACTGGTTGTACCACGAACGCAGCCGCTGCTTGAACGCGCTGCCCCATTGCGGCTCCGAGGCCGGCAGCGACAGTGCCATGAGCATGGCCGGCACATCAAACCGGAAGTCATATCCGCCGCCACCAATGAAGCCAAGCGACTCGTCGAGTTCGTAGGTCTGATGCGTAATGCGCGACACCACCGGGCCACGATGACCATTGACCTCGTGTTCAAACTCGCCGCGTGTGAGTGCCGCACCGTTGAACATGAAATGCTTGCCCACCATGCCGCTGGAGTTGGCCAGCCCATTGGGATGCTGCGCGTTTTCCGACAACAGCAGCAGCCGTGGTGACTCCGCACCGTTGGCACTCAGCACCACGGCTTTGGCCGATTGACGGACTTCCCGTTTGTCGGCATCAAAATACAGCACACCGGTGGCGCGTCCCGCGTCGTTCGTCTCAATGCGGAACACCGTGCACCCACTGCGCACCTCACAGCGACCGGAGCGCAACGCTTCGGGAATCATGGTGTGATTCGCACCCGACTTCGCACCCCATTCACACGGAAATCCAAGGCAGAAGCCGCAGTTGTGGCAGCGCTGACGTCCGTTGTACTCGCGTGACAGAATGGCCATGGGAGCCGCCTTGTGACTCCATCCCACCTTCTCACAGCCACGGGCGAGCAATACGCCCGGACCCGTCACGTTCAGCGGGGGCAACGGGTACGGACGGGAATGACGGGGTTCGCCGGGCGCGGTACTTACTTCGCCTGAGACGCCAATGGCCCACTCCACCGCACTGTAGTATGGCTCCAGTTCGTCGTAGGTAATGGGCCAGTCAGCCAGTGAAGCCCCCGGCACACCACCGCGCACTGAATACTCGTTGAAGTCGATCGGGCGGAAGCGCCAGTAGTTGCCGGTAAAGTGAAACGATGTGCCACCCACAGCTTTGGCATATCCCACAAACTGCCGGCGCTGCGCGGTCTCCTGTTCACTCGTGCGAAACGTCTGTGGCTGCGTTTGCGATGAGTTGGTCCACCGCTCCGTGATGAATGCGCCGAGCTCATCGTGCTCCATTTCCTCGGGCGCATACGCGCGTCCCTGTTCGAGCACGAGTACATCAAAACCTTTACGCGTCAGCTCACGTGCCACTGATGCGCCCGCCGGTCCGGAGCCGATTACTACAAAGTCTACCTGGTCAGTGGTGCGAAACGTGCGACCGGTGGGCTGTGTCTGCACGCTCATAACACGCGCCCAAGCAGAGTGCGCTGGTTGTCGGGATGATCGTACCATCCAAAGGGCGGTTCGTATTCCATGACCGACTGCTGATCTACCAGCTTCCAGCCGATGTAGTCCTTGTTGCCGCCATACTTCGGCAACGCAAACATGCCCGCAATCGTAGCAAAGCGAATGGCGTCAAAGAACTCGGTAGTTTCAATGGAGCGCAGCACGCTGTCCTGCTGCTCGTCCGACAAGTTGGCAAAGCGCGATATGCCAGGGTGCAACGTCGCAACGGTAGCGTTGAGATTGCGCAGTCCGTCCGCAAAAAAATCTGCCTGATCGGCCGCAAATGTGGTGAAGCTGCGGTCAATAAAAAACACCACGCCTGCTTCACGTGCACCGGGTGTTTCATCGGTAGGAAAAATGCGCGCAGTAATCGCTTCTACGTCGGCCGCGTCCTCGGCAGAGAAGTGTACGAGCTTGGGCGCACCATCCGTCGCTAATGGTTCAGCTGCGTGCGAATCTGCGTCTGATGCTGTATTCTCGCGGCAGGACACGGCGCCGGTAAGCCACACGGCGCCAATCGCACTTACACCCGCCAGGAACTCTCGACGTGATAAGGTCATAGTAGGGCTAGCATACGATTTCTCACTCCCTCGCGCCAGAGTCACATGACCGCCTCAACGAAAGTCAGCTTCAGCAACGGCCGCGGCCAGCAGCTCACCGGTCGCCTCGAGTTGCCATCCGATGACACGCCGCACGCGTATGTGCTTTTCGCACACTGCTTCACCTGCGGCAAGGATCTGCGGGGCGCGGTCGAGCTCACACGCGCGCTCACGCTCGACGGGTATGGCGTTTTGCGCTTCGACTTCACAGGGCTGGGTGAAAGTGAAGGCGCATTTGCCGAAACCACCTTTTCCTCCACTGCAGACGACCTGGTCGCGGCAGCGCAGTTTCTGGAGGCGGACTACCAGGCGCCGCAAATCCTGATCGGACACTCGTTGGGCGGTACTGCGGTGATCCGTGCGGCGGCACGCATCCCGTCGGCCACGGCGCTCGTCACCATTGGTGCCCCCTTTGATGCGGAACATGTCACGCGGCACTTCGGGCGTGCGGTGATTGCCATTGAAGAGGAGGGAGATGCCGAGGTGCAGATTGCCGGCCGTGCATTCCGCGTCAGCCGCGAGTTTCTTCGGGACGTACGCACCCAGCAAATCACCGACGCGCTGCAGGGGCTCACGCAGGCGTTACTGATCATGCATTCCCCAACCGATCAGGTGGTTGAGATAGAAAACGCGGCCAAGCTGTACACGGCGGCGCGACACCCCAAGAGCTTTCTTTCACTCGATGGCGCCGATCATCTGCTCTCCGCTCGCCGCGATGCACAATACACGGCCCGGACGCTCGCCGCGTGGGCATCGCGATATGTGCCCGAGGCGGCTGAACAAAGCGTGAATGAGTTGGTGGCAATGGAAGATGTCGCTACGCGAACCGGGCGCACCAGGTACCGCACCGACGTGCGCGTTCGACGTCACGGACTCGTGGCCGACGAACCGGCAGCGGTAGGCGGTACCGACCTGGGGCCAACACCCTACGACCTGTTGCTATCGGCGCTTGGTGCATGTACCGGCATGACGCTGCGCATGTACGCCGATAGAAAGCAGTGGGCACTTGATGAGGTCACTGTGCATCTCAAACACGGCAAGCTGCACGCTAACGACGGTCAATCACCGCAGACTGCGTCATCACGCACTGATCATATCGAGCGCGTGATTGACATCAGGGGTGCACTTGATGAGACACAGCGGGCGCGGCTGCTCGAGATTGCGAATATGTGCCCGGTACATCGCACATTGGAGCGCGGAGTGACAGTGAGCACCCGCGCGCTGGAGGCTGTTGCCGACGCCGGTTAGCCCGTATCGTATGGGTATGATCATGCGCCCGTTTCGTCTATCCCATACCGTTGCTGCGCTCGCTATGTTTCTCGTCGCGGGCGCCTGTGGTGAGCAGGGCACCGGTCCCGGTACTCCCGTCACACCGCCGCCGCCCAACGATGTGCCGGCGGGCCCATTCACGGTTGGTGCACAATACACGCACGCCAGCAACTGGATTCAGTACACGGCCGGTGATGCGCCGCTCGTAATCATTGCGCCGCATGGCGGAACGCTGGCGCCATCGGAACTGCGCGATCGGGATTGCAGCGCGTGCGTGACGGTGAATGACCTCAATACACAGGATCTGGCACGACGTATCGCAGCGGCGTTTGCCGCGCGTACCGGACGACGCCCGCATTTGGTGATCAACCTGCTGAGTCGGCGGAAGTTCGACGCCAACCGCGCCCTGACTGAAGCCACCGACGGCAACACCGCGCAACTCGGCTCACCCTGGCGCTGGATGCACGCGGTGGTTGACACCGCCAAAGCCGACGTGGCGAGACGATGGCAGCGTGGATTGGTCATCGACCTGCATGGACACGCGCACGCGATTCCGCGACTCGAACTGGGCTATCTGCTCACCGCTTCACAGTTGCGGCAGAACGATAGCGAGCTGTTGTCGGCGAACACGCTGGCTTCAAGCAGTATTGCGCGATTGATCGGCGACGCGCGTACCACGCGTGCCCCCGGAGCGATGCTGCGCGGGACACCGAGCCTGGGCGGTTTGATTGAGGCGCGCGGCTACCCGGCCGTTCCGTCGCCCACCGCACCGGCGCCGCTTGTGGGGGAGGCGTACTTCAGCGGCGGCTACAATACCGACCGGCATGGTTCGTCTGACGGCGGCATGCTTGATGCCATCCAGATCGAATGTCACTTTGCCGGCGTGCGCGATACGGAAGCCAACCGTACTGCGTTTGCCGAAGCACTGGTTGACGCATTGATCGAATTGCTGGCCGCCGAGTATGGGTGGCAACCCTGATGCGCGTTGCATGATCGCCAGCGCACTCGATCATCAACATCTGGCCGACGCATTGGCGCAGGCGCGGCTGGCAGCGGCTGCAGGCGAAGTGCCGGTTGGCGCGGTGATTGTGTGCGGCGAGCAGGTGGTCGCGCGGGCGCATAATCGCATGCGTGGTGATGGTGATGCGACATCGCACGCAGAACTGCTGGCAATCCGGGCGGCCAGTCAGGCGTTGGGTGACGCGCGCCTTGATGAGTGCACACTCTACATCACGCTTGAACCGTGTGCCATGTGTGCCGGCGCGATTGTGCTGGCGCGCCTCAAGCGCGTGGTGTTCAGCGCCTGGGATGACAAGGCCGGCATGGCCGGTTCGGTGGGTGATGTCTTGCGTCATCACAAACTCAATCATCGCCCCGACGTGCTGGGCGGTGTTGACAGTGAGCCGTCGGCTGCGTTGTTGCGCGAGTTTTTCGCAACCCGGCGTAACACAACGGCGGACGCCTGAGAGACGTCCGCCGCTGATTCCATCACGCAATGTTGTGCCGCGCTTACTTGAACGTCTTGAGCTCGCCCGACTTGTATTTGGCCCAGTAGGCATCGAGTTCCCGTCGCACCTTGCCGTGCAACAGGTACACACCCACAAGGTTGGGGAACGCCATGCCCAGAATCATCAGGTCACCGAAGTCGAGCACGTTGGTGGCCGTGATGATGGAGCCCAGAAAGACAAACACCAGGAACAGCAGGCGATACGAGAGCGACGCCTTGGGGCCGAACATCCACACCCAGCACCGCTCGCCGTAGTACGACCACGAGATCATCGTGGAGAAGGCAAACAGAAAGACCGCCGCTGACAAGACGTACGGGAAGAACGCGATCTGTTCACCCATGGCGCGAGAGGTGAGCGCGGCACCGGCGTTGCTCGTTACGAGATCCGCATATTCCGGGTTGTTGTACGCACCGGTAATCACGATCACGAGCGCGGTCATCGTACACACCACCACGGTGTCAATAAACGGTTCCAGCAACGCCACGATGCCTTCGCGCACCGGGAACTCCGTACGGGCCGCGGAGTGCGCGATGGCCGCCGAACCGGCACCGGCTTCGTTGGAAAATGCGGCGCGCTGGAAACCGATCACCAGCACACCAATGAACCCGCCGTACATCGCATCGGGATTGAACGCACCGTTAATGATGGTGGCGAATGCGGCCGGGATCTCGCTGAAGTTCATGAACAGCACGGTGAGTGCTGCTGCCACATACACCGCGGCCATGATCGGCACGATTTTGTCAGCCACCGACGCAATGCGCTTGATGCCACCCAGAATCACAATACCAACCATGGTGGCCATGAGCAGTCCGTACGCCCACGGAAACTCGGCCAGAATAGGCACGGTTTCCTGCAGCGCGTTCATTGACTGATTCACCTGAAAGCTGTTGCCGCCGGCCAGTGAACCGCCAATGCACAACAACGCAAAAAACACGGCCAGAAACTTGCCGAGTTTGGGCATGCCGATTTCGGACAACCCCTTGGACAGATATTGCATCGGTCCGCCAAGCACGTTTCCATCGGCGCCGATCGCGCGGTACTGCTGGCCGAGCGTGCATTCGGTGAACTTCGCGGTCATGCCAATCAGTCCGGCACAAATCATCCAGAAGGTCGCCCCGGGACCGCCCATGCTCACAGCAATAGCCACACCGGCAATGTTGCCCAGACCAACCGTGGCCGAGAGCGCTGTGGTCAGCGCCTGAAAATGCGAAACGTCACCCGGTGAGTTGGGGTCGGTGAACTTGCCGCTGGTGACCTGAATCGCGTGCTTGAAGGCGCGGAGGTTGATGAATCCCATGCGCACCGTGAGAAACACCGACGCAACAACAAGCCACGCGACCACCAGCGGGATGGTGATGTCCGCTGTCCAGAAGGCGACGTCGAAAAAGAACACCGAACTGATGACGGCGTTGACCGCGCCCATGGCGCCGTCAACGGTGGCCATGAAGCCCGTGTCTTGCGCCGAGGCGGTGGAGAAGGGCAAAAGGAAAACACCCAAGGCAGCAGCAGGGGCGCGCAGCAGGCGTCCAGAGAGTGTGCTCATGCGTAGCGTGTAGAGGGGAAGGAGTGACATCGGCGTCACAGGCTCCGGCGGGACTGGGCCGGCACGGCGGGTGTGGCCAACCTACAATGCGACAACGTCGCACGATACCAGACACGCACAATGCCGCGCAAATGTTGAGCTTCGCCGGTCCGCCAAGCGGAGAAGGCGCCCTTGTTGCGCTGGCAACGCCATGTTTAGATTGTGAGGCTGCGGAGTTGGACAGGTGGCTGAGTGGTTGAAGGCACCGGTCTCGAAAACCGGCGTACCCGCAAGGGTATCGTGAGTTCGAATCTCACCCTGTCCGTCGTCTCAAAAATGGAATCAACACATCCCGCTTCAGGGATGGGTGGCCGAGTGGTTTAAGGCGCACGCCTGGAAAGCGTGTGGGCGGGCAACCGTCTCGCGAGTTCGAATCTCGCCCCATCCGTACGCCCCGCAGCGCCCTCAGGGACGCTGCGGGGTTTGTGTTTCCAACCGGAACACGTTGCGATCCGGCCGCGCTTTGCCCAGACTACTTGGTAGGATGCTGTCCCTCACGCGGACTTCTCCTTCAGTCTTCGCAGGAGCGATGTCATGTCTCCGCAGTCAGATTCTACTTCCCACGGCCCGGCCGCCTCGGCACGACGCCGCAACAGCTGGCGCCTCGCCCTGCTGGCCACCATCGCACTCGGTGTGTTCATGCTGTGCGCCAGTGTACTCGTGGCAGCCTCGCACAGCGCCAGCCCGGGCGACGACGCGGCGCCCGCCTTTACGGTGCAAGGCGAACGCACCATGCAGGGCGCCAAACTCGCCATGCGCGGCAGCGGTTGGCCCGCCAGCAGTACGGTGACACTCAGCGGCAGCCCACCGCCCGGCGGGCCGACGCCACTCGATCTGGGCACCGCGCGCGTGAATTCGGACGGTGAGTTCCGCGCCACCAAGCTGTCGGATTGTACCACAGCCACCGCCCCCGATCCCAAGGCACGCGTCACCATTACCGCGATGCACGGCGACATCAAAGTGGAGCAACTTGTGGACGCCGCATTGTGGCACTGCATGTCCGGTGTAGCCGCCCGCAACTGACAGCACGATCGCCGGCAGTTGACACCCACCGCATGGGCGTGCAGGATTTCGCGCTCACACACGCCCTGCGCTCCGTGCCCACTGCCATTTTCGTCTGTCCATTCTTTTCCCCCGCCGCCACACAGATGATCGAGGCGGCGCTCTCGCTGCCCGACGTGCGTCTGGCGGTGATTGCGCAACAACCGCTCGCGGCGCTGCCGCCCGCCTTGGCGGCACGGCTGGCCGGTCATTGGCAACTGCCTGACGTCACCGACAGCGCGGCGCTGCTGCACGCGGTGCGTGCGCTGCAGGAGCGTGTAGGCCCGCTGCACCGGGTCTTCGGCGCGTATGAACAGTTGCAGGTCCCGCTGGCCGAGGTGCGGGAGGTTCTCGACATCGCCGGCATGCGACCGGAAGCGGCACGACGGTTTCGCGATAAAGCACTCATGAAGGCCACCTTGCGCAGCGCCGGACTGCCCTGTGCCCGGCATGCCTTGGTCACCAACGCCAATGATGCCTGGACCTTCGCGCGCGACGTAGGGTTTCCGCTCGTCGCGAAACCGCCGGCCGGCGCCGGTGCACGCAACACCGAACGCATTGCCGACGGGGCGCAACTCGGCGAATGGCTCAAACACAATCCGCCGCAATCGACCGAGCCACTGCTGCTCGAAGAGTTTCTTACAGGACGCGAACACTCACTGGAAACGGTGACCGTCAACGGCCGCGCAATCTGGCACTCCATCACACACTATGATCCCACGCCACTCGAGGTGCTCGAACAGCCCTGGATTCAGTGGTGTGTGGTGCTGCCGCGTGAAGTGGATGATCCGCGCTATGACGATATCCGGCAAATCGGTGCCCGCTCGCTGGCGGCACTCGGCATGTACACGGGTGTCTCCCACTGCGAATGGTTCCGGCGGTCAGACGGCAGCGTGGCCATATCGGAAATCGCCGCCCGTCCTCCCGGTGCGCAGATCACCACACTGATCTCACGCGCCCACGATATCGATTTTGTGAGAGCGTGGGCGCAGGTTGAGCTCTTTGGCACTTTTGAGATCCCAGAGCGCAAATACGCCGTAGGTGCCGCGTATCTGCGCGGTCAAGGGCAGGGACGTGTCATCGCACTTGAAGGACTGGATGTGGTTGCCCGCGAGCTTGGCTCTATCGTGACCGACTACCGGTTGCCTGCTACCGGTCAGTCGCCCAGCGGCAGTTATGAAGGGGAAGGATTCGTGATTCTGCGTCACCCGGAAACCGACGTAGTCGTGCGCGCTCTGCGCCGGCTCATTACCACCCTGCGCGTACGCCTCGGCTGACGCGCGCTTTTTGCGAGAGACTGCATGGCGCACAACGTGCTCATGATCATGCCGGGCTTTCCCGGTGAGATGCCGTACTTCACCCGCGGACTCGATAACGTCGGCGCAACGGTGTGGGGGGTGGCGCCGGGCGGAGCCAACGAGCTTCCCGAAATGGCGCGCTATCATCTGACGCACTATCTGTCCGTGCCTTCGCTGTTCACGAACGCCGATGACGCCATTCAACAGATTCGCGAGTGGACACGCGGCGTTACCATTGACCGTGTGTGCTGTTTGTGGGAGCCGGGCGTGGAGTTGGCGGCGGCGATCCGCGCCGCGCTCGATGTGCCGGGCCAGACGCCGGAACGCGCGCGCCGCTTCCGCAACAAGGAGCTCATGAAGCTGGCGTTGGGGAAAGCCGGTATCCGTGTGCCGCGACATGTATCTGCCCGTACCATCAAGGAAGTACAGGCCGGTGCGGAACGCGTGGGCTTTCCGTGCATCATCAAGCCGATTGCAGGCGCCGGATCACAGGACACCTTCCGCTGCGACACGCAGGCCGAGCTCGATGCTGCGCTCAAGCAGCTTGGACATATCGAAGAGGTCAGCGTTGAGGAGTTCATTGACGGCGAAGAGTTCACCTACGACACCGTCTGCGCCGGTGGCGTGATTCGCTACTTCCACGTGGGCTACTATCGTCCTCGGCCACTCGTGGCCCGCTCGGTGGAGTGGATCAGTCCACAAACGCTGAGCTACCGCCATGTTGACGACCCGTGGGTGGCCGACGGACGCGCCATGGGCGAGGCGGTGCTCAAGGCACTCGATTTCGATACCGGCTTCACGCACATGGAGTGGTACCGCAAGTCGGACGGCGAGGTGGTGTTTGGTGAGGTGGCCGCCCGTCCGCCGGGTGCGCGTACTGTAGACCTGATGAACTTTGCCTCGGACATCGATTTGTTTACCGGATGGGCCGAGGCCGAGGTGCACGGCCGGTTCACGCTGGAGGTTGAGCGCAAGTACAACTGCGCCTGCATTACCAAGCGTGCGCAGGGGCAGGGGCGCATTCAGCGCATTGAGGGGCTCGACCGGGTGGGGGAGCGCTGTGGCGAAGCGATTGTGGCGGTAGACCTGGTACCGGTGGGATCGCCGCGGCGGGACTGGAAGGCTACGCTGCTCTCGGACGGCTATTTGTCACTGCGCCATCCGGATTGGCAGGAGACGCAGGATATGGCCGACTTCGTGGGCGAGCACCTGCATCTGTACGCTGGTTGATTTTGTGCAAACCACAGACCCGTTGCGTGGGCAACACACATGGCGAACTGTTGCGTACGCGCAGCACAGTGCGGCGTGCCGATGCGACGGTCTGGTGGTCATTTCTCCTCTGTAGCGGGCTCTGCCAGTGGAATTGGCGCCGGAGATTGCGGCACGGCACTTGCTCTCTTCCACGCATGAAGGCACAGTTGTTCTGTGCCACTTGGGGCCCGCTGCATAACGGTGGTCGGGACTCACTTCAGACCCAGAGGAACCTGATCATGTCGCGCATAGTGGAAGATCCGCCAATCGAAGCCGCCCGCAGTCACTTCTCGCAGCTGTGTGTGCTGCTGACCGGAGTCGCGGCCGGTGTGGTCGAGCCATCGGCGGGTGAATCGCTGCAGAGCCCGAGCTACCATATGGGCCGCCGCGATGGATATCACGTTGTTGTGGCTCACCTGGCCAGCAGCCGCAGCCTCCGGGAGGCGGCCGAGAAGTGTGTCGCCTTCGGACGCGGCGTTGAGGAGCGTGCCAGCACGCATCCGTACGGCCCCGACTGGTGCCATGGCTTTGCACAGGCCACGCTCGACGCGGCGCAGGATCTGGCCATGTACGCGGCCACCTGCACGCTGCCGCAGCTCGACAAACAGCGTCTGCGCAGCGCGCGCACCGCGGCCCGTCACCTGTCGCCGTTTCCCAACAGCTGGACTGCGCCGCGCAGCGCATCGGCCCTTGATGCTCCCGACGCACCGAGTTCGCCGCGCGAGTGGTAATCAGATAGCAGGCCCCGCGTATTTGCGCCGATTGGTGTTTCACCGTCGCGGCAACGCGTTCACGACATAGCGCAGCGGGCTGGATTCCTCCGGGGATCCGGCCCGCTGTTGCGTAGTGGCAGTGCTTTGCGACCTCAGGTGCCGCACCGCGCCGGTCGCCCGCTTTTTCCGCTTTGTACCGCCTCGCGCCAGCACCGCGCCGCTCGCCGCATATATTGCGCGCATGACCAAACCCACCACCTTGCTGGATGCCCGCGCGGTTGACCGCACACTGCGGCGTATGGCCGATGAAATCGTCGAACACAACGGCGGCACGGACCACCTCGTGATTGTCGGCATTGAGCGCCGGGGCGTGCAGCTGGCCGATCGCATTGTGGCCATTATCGAAAAGCAGGAGCAGGCCACCATCACGCGTGGCGCGCTCGACATCACGCTGTACCGCGATGACCTGCAAACGGTTGGTCCGCGTCCCGTGGTTGGACGCACGCAACTGCCGCTCACGCTCGATGGAAAGCGCGTGGTGATTGTCGATGACGTGCTGTACACCGGGCGCACCGTTCGTGCGGCGCTCGATGAGTTGGCCGACTTCGGCCGACCTGCGCGCATTACGCTGGCCGTATTGGTGGATCGCGGGGGACGCGAACTGCCGATTCACGCCGATGTGGTAGGCCGCACCGTTGAAGTCGCTCCAGGGCAACGCGTTGATGTGTTGCTGAGCGAAGTGGATGATCGCGATGCCGTTGTGCTCGCCGATCGCGACGCCGCCTGAGTCACACACATGATCGGACCACTCGGTAAAGACCTGCTTGGCCTCGACGAACTGAGCAAGGAGCAGATCCTGCTCATCCTCGACACGGCGGTGCCATTCAAGGAAGTCAGCGAGCGGCAAATCAAGAAGGTGCCGACGCTGCGCGGCATGAC
Organism: Gemmatimonas sp.; assembly: GCA_011390805.1. GTDB lineage: Bacteria > Gemmatimonadota > Gemmatimonadetes > Gemmatimonadales > Gemmatimonadaceae > JAABRT01. Next base: position 23,558 of record JAABRT010000022.1, read on the forward strand.
CATCGTGAACCTCTTCTTCGAGGCATCCACGCGTACGCGCGTGTCCTTTGAGTTTGCGGAAAAGCGGTTGTCGGCGGATACGGTGAATGTGGCGTCGTCGGGATCGAGCGTGGCCAAAGGGGAAACGCTGGTGGACACGGCGCGCAATCTCGAAGCCATGCGCATTGACATGGTGGTCATCCGCCATCCGGCGTCAGGCGCGGCGCGATTTCTTGCGCAGCGCATTGACAGCAACGTGATCAATGCCGGCGACGGCACACACGAGCATCCCACGCAAGCGCTGCTCGATATTCTCACACTGCGCGATCGCTTTGGTGATCTGGCTGGACGGCGCGTGTGCATTGTGGGCGATGTGTTGCACTCCCGTGTCGCGCGCTCAAACATTTACGGATTGAAAAAACTGGGCGCCGAAGTCGCCGTGTGCGGTCCGCGTTCGCTGTTGCCCAACGCGGTTGAAGAGTTGGGCGTGCAGGTATTCGACCGTATTGAAGCAGCCATTGAATGGGCCGAAGCACTCAACATTCTGCGCTTGCAGCTTGAACGCATGCAGGCCGGTTACATCCCGTCGTTACGCGAATACAATCGTGTGTTTGGCGTAACCAGTGAGCGTCTGGACAGGGCGCCACATGACCTTCTCATCCTGCACCCCGGCCCCATGAACCGCGGCGTGGAAATTGATTCTGACGTGGCCGATGGCCCACACTCTGTCATTTTGCATCAGGTCACCAATGGTGTCGCGGTGCGCATGGCTGTGCTCTATTTGCTGGCCGGCGGCCGGCCCGATCTGGCCGATGCGGCCAAGGGGGGGGGACGCTGATGTCACGTGAAGCGAATCGTGATCTGTTGCTGCGCGGTGGACGCATTGTCGACCCATCACAGAACATGGATGTCACCGGTGACGTGCTCTTGCGCGACGGCAAAGTCGAAGCGTGCGGTAGCTCGCTCGGCACGCCAGACAACGCTGATGTCATTGATTGTACGGGACTTGTGGTCACGCCCGGCATGATCGATGTGCACGTGCACATGCGCGAACCCGGGCGTGAAGATGTCGAGACGATCAAGTCGGGTGCACACGCCGCCGCAGCTGGTGGGTTTACGGCTGTATGTGCCATGCCCAATACGCGTCCAACAACCGACAACCAGGCCACCGTCGGCTTTGTGAAACGGCAAGGTGAAGCGGCGGGTTTCGCACGCGTGTATCCGTACGGCGCCATCTCGGTTGGATCAAAAGGTGAAACGCTGGCCGAGATGGGCGAGATGGTGGGCGCCGGCGCGGTGGCGTTCAGCGATGACGGATATCCGGTGCAAAGCGCACAGCTGATGCGTACCGCACTGGAGTACGCGCGCACTTTTGGTGTGCCGGTGGCCGAGCATTGCGAAGACATGTCGCTCGCACATGCGGGATCGATGAACGAAGGGGCGATCAGCGCACGCCTCGGTCTCAAAGGCATTCCGGCGGAAGCCGAAGAGATTTATGTGATTCGCGATATCCTGCTGGCCAAGCGAACCGGCGGACACATTCACATGTGTCACATGAGCACCAAGGGATCGGTGGAGCTCATTCGCTGGGGCAAGGAGCGCGGCATCAACGTGACCGCCGAAGTGTGTTCGCACCACATCTCGCTCACCGAAGAACGTGTTGGCAACTACGACACGAATGCAAAAATGAATCCGCCGTTGCGCACGGCCGAAGATGTGGAAGCGCTGCAGCAGGGATTGGCCGACGGCACGATTGATCTGCTGGTTACCGATCACGCGCCGCACCACTACGACGAAAAAGAACGCGAGTTCGCCGATGCGCCCAACGGCATTGTGGGGCTCGAAACCGCGCTCGGCGTGAACTGCACCTGGCTGCTGCACCGCGATGTGCTGTCGCTCTCGGCGCTCGTTGACAGCATGTCCTGCAAACCGGCCAAGGTATTTGGGCTGCCCGGTGGTACGCTGCGCGCCGGAAGTCTGGGCGATGTCACCGTGTTTGATCCTGACAAACGCTGGACGGTTGACCCCGCACAGTTCCGCTCCAAAGGGCGCAACACGCCGTACGGTGGAGTTGAGCTCACAGGTCAGGCCCGGCTTACGATTGTTGGCGGACGCGTGGTGTACCGCGCTCAGTAGCGGCGTCTGATGACGGGTGTCTCCGAAGAGTCGGCCGCGCGCGAGGCGATTGTGCGAGCCTGCGCACGGTTGCATGCCCGCGGGTTGCTGGCTGGCACCGAGGGCAACGTGTCAGTCAGACTCTCCGACGGCACGTTGCTCGCCACACCGGCCGGTGCCGACAAGGCGGCGCTTGAACCGGGCGATCTCATCCGTTTGCACGCCACCGGAACGGTTCGTCACCCTGTGACACCAGCTGAGCCAACGAGTAACATAGAGGAGGCGGCGTCAGTCGGACGCGCTTCGTCAGAGATCCGGATGCATGTGCGTGCCTACCAGCTGCGACCCGACGTTGGGGCGGTGGTGCACGCGCATCCGCCGGCGGCAACAGCGTTTGCCACTGCTGGTCGGGCGCTTCCGTCTGACGTCTTGCCCGAGCTGATCGTCAATGTCGGGCCGGTGGCGCTCGTCCCGTACGGACGTCCCGGTACCGACGCCCTTCCTGATGCCATGACGCCGTGGCTGGCCACACATCACGTGTTCCTGCTCGCGAATCATGGTGTCACTTCTCTTGGTGCCACGCTCAACCAGGCACTGCATCGACTCGAAAGTTGTGAACAAGCGGCCCGGATTCTGCTCGGCGCCGCACTGCTGGGAGGCGCTCAGCCTTTGCCGCCAGGCGAAGCTGAGGCTCTCCGCCTTCTCTGATTGCTGCTCGTAGCCGCTCACCTGGAGTTTTCCGCATGACCGATACAACGCCGGTGTCCATCGACGACGTGCGTACGCTGGTTGCCGAACGTCATCGATTCGATGAGTGGCTGTCGGCACTCGAATCGCGACGCAGCGATACCCCCGATCACGTGTACGCGCGTGTGCACGGCGACTACGTCTCCCGTCGCGACAACGTGATGACGCAGTTGCATGCCCACGTGCCCGGACTGGAGCAGCTGCTCGGTGAACTTGATGCACGGGCCACCGATCTCGGGCTGCGCAGTCGTGCCGAAGAGGACGAACGCGCCGAAGCCATGTTGCGCCATGCGGTGGGTGAGTACGACGACAACAAGTGGGAGGAGGTGCGCAATCGCGTGGAGTCCACGCTGGCCACCCTTGGTGGAGAGCGTGAGGCGCTTGATGCGGAGCGCGAGGACGTGCGTGGTTTGCTGTCCAGCGCCCGGCCCATGAATGCTGTTGCGGAGGAGTCCGAGGTTCACGACGCAGCGACAGAGACGGCGCCCGGCGCCGATGCGGGGACGGGGAGCGCGACCGACAGTGTGTCTGACACCGGGTCGCTTAACGCGCTGGCGGACGCTGATTTTACCGAGCCTGACGCGACAAACGCTGCATTGCCGGACGGTCGCAGTTCGCCGCACGGCACACCCGACTGGTTGGGCGCCATGACACCGGCGTCGGTACCGTCGCTCCCCTCTCAGCCTACGGGGGCCACGCCGCCTACAGAGTCATCGGATGCTATTGACGACGCCTTTGGTGAGCCGGGCGGTCTGGACTTCACTGAAGAATCCACCGACCACGAGTCGGGTGATGTGTTCGGTGATGCAAAACCGAGCAGCCGTGATGCCAAGGCGGCGTCTGACGCCGGCGACGTCACATCGTCTCCGAGCGCGTTTGACGAACTGGCGTTTTTGCGCTCCGTGATTGATCCGCAGGCCTCGAGTCCGTCAGCGCCTTCGGCGCCCACGGGTAATCCGCAGGCGCAGAAGACACTGCGCTGCACGGAATGCGGCACCATGAATCTTCCCACCGAGTGGTACTGTGAGCGGTGCGGGGGAGAGCTGGCGGCGTTCTGAGGTTGTCACCGGTGCTGTAACCGGCACCGCGTGCAGTGCGCGCGCCGAATGCGATATACAAAAGGGGCCGGTATCTGCGAAGATACCGGCCCCTTGTTGTCCCGCCGTGTGGCGGGTGCAACCTTGTGGCGTTACGCCGTTGCTGCTGCGCTGGCGATGCGCGAAATGCTGCTCTTCTGACGGGCCGCGGCGTTGGCGTGAATCAAGCCTTTGCGCGCAGCACGATCGAGCAGTGAGACCGCCCTGGTGCGCTCGTCAGCCGAGGCTTCGGTGGTCTTGGCTTTCTTGAGTGCAGTACGGAGAGTGGAGCGCTGCGCACGGTTACGTACGGCGGCGGCGCGCGACTTCCGAAGATCCTTCTTGGAGGACTTGATATTCGGCACGGAAACGTCTTTGCTCGGGAATGCAGAAATGGGTATGCCTGAATTAGCGCTACCCAAGGTAGACCGACAAACGTATGCGCGCAGGGAGACGGTGTCAAGCGACGACCACTTCGTGTGTGCGGTATTCGCGAAAGCTGGTGGTGCGCTTCACGTTTTGACAGCGCCCACTGCGGCGAGTAGGTTATCCACAGTTGCTTGCTCGCACGTATTTGCTACGTTCGATGGTCTGAATGTCTCAGGTGCGCTTCGCAGGCGTTGTCTCTTCTCAAACCCGCCCCCGCGTTGACCTGGCAGCAGCAACTTCTTCTCATTGCCCCCATGCTGCTCTTCTCCATGGTGGCGCACGAGTATGCACACGGTTGGGCGGCGCTCAAGCAGGGCGACGAGACCGCGCTCGCACTCGGGCGGCTGACGTGGAATCCTGCCAAGCACATCGATCCGTTCATGACCATCCTGCTGCCGCTGATGTTGGCGGCGGCCGGTGCTCCGATTCTGGGGGGCGCCAAACCGGTGCCGGTGAATCCCGCCAACTTCAGGAATCTCAAGCGCGGCGACATCATCGTGTCGCTGGCCGGTGTCACAGCCAACCTGCTGATCGTGGTGGCCTGCGTACCCGTCATCATGGTGGCCGGCTGGCTGGGAAGTGTGATCCCCGCCGTTGCCACGCCCATGGCGCTACTGCAACGTATGTCGGTCATGGGGATCTTTCTCAACATGATCCTCGTGGTCTTCAATCTTCTGCCGATTCCGCCGCTCGACGGCTCGCACGTGTTCAAATACCTGTTGCCCCCGGCGCTGGCGCGACCCTATCAGCGACTGGCCGGAGCGGGCATTCTCGTACTGCTGGCGTTCATGTACTTCGTGCCGGCGTTCCGCACGATCATTCTGTCACCCGCCTTGTTCGTGCAGTCGCTGGCTCAGCGGCTGTATCTTCCGTTTCTGCTCCCGACCCCATTCCCGTGATTGCGCCCAACTTCCGCCCCACGGACTCCGCCCATCCGCCGTTTGTCGTCGAGCTCGATCAGTTCTCGGGCCCGCTCGATCTGCTGCTGTCGCTCATCCGCGACGAACAGGTCGACATCTACGACATTCCGATCGCGCGCATCGCCGAACAGTTTCTGGCGCGCATCAGCACGCTCGGGCTCGATGAAGCAGCCGACTATCTCGAGATGGCCGCGCGACTGCTGCGCATCAAGGCGCAGATGCTGCTGCCGCGCGCCGAAGGTGAAGAGACGTGGGAAGATCCGCGTGCAGAGCTGGTCCGTCGATTGCTCGAATATCAGCAGATGCGCGAGGTTGTTGATCTGCTCGAACGCCGCGGTGAGGAGCGTCGCAACCGATTTGCCCGCTCCTGGGTACCGCAGGTAGACGTGGCGCCTCCGGTTGCGCCGCTGGTGCTGTCGCTGGCCGAACTGCTGGCCGCGGTGGATCGCGTCATGCGCGTGTCCAAAATGCCCAGCACGCACGAAGTCATTGCCCGTCAGCTCGATGTGGCGGGCGCATTGGCCACGGTGCGTCGGGTGATTGCGGCGCGTCGTCATGCCACGTGGCGTGATCTGATCGGACGCGACGCCGAACCCTGGCAGATTCTGTCAGTGCTCATGGCGTTGCTCGAAATGGCCAAGCTGGGAGAGCTGCGCGTGGCCCAACCAACCCCGTTTGCCATGGTGGAGATCGAACGTCGTGACGCCGTTAGCGAAGCTGCTTGAAGCGGCGCTCTTTGCGAGCCCGCGCCCTATTCCGCTCGACAATCTGGCCACCCTCGATCCCGAGGCGTCGCCGGCCGCGCTGGCGTCGGCGCTTGATGAACTGCGTGAACACTATGATGTAGATGGGCACGGTGTCGAACTCATAGAGCAGGGCGGTGGCTGGCAGATCCTTACGCGTCCCGAGTTCACCGAAGCCATTGAGCGCGCGCACGTCAGTGTGCGTCCGCAGCGCCTGTCGTCGCCGTCGCTTGAAACGCTGGCCATTATCGCGTATCGCCAGCCCATCGGGCGCGCCGAAATCGAAGAGATTCGTGGCGTGGCAGTAGGCAGCGTGCTCAAGTCACTGCACGAGCGGCAGCTCATTGATGTGGTCGGGCGCAGCGAGGGCATTGGACGTCCGCTTCTCTATGGCACCACAGCCTTGTTCCTCGAGCAGTTTGGTTTGCGGCATCTCGAAGAGCTGCCGCGCGCCGACGAGCTGGCCATCGCGTTGCGTGGTGCCGGTGGACTGGTCAGTACGCCCATCGAACCGCCGGCGCCGATGCTGCCGCTGGAGGGAGAGGCGACGGTGGAGACGTCAGACGATTCACCAGCCGGACACACCGCAGCCGCTGAAGGAGACGACGTAAACGAGAACGAGGCCGTTGAAGCTGCGCACGAGAGTGAAGCGGTTGACGCCGCGGACGAGAGCGAAGCGATTGACGCAGCGGACGAGAGCGAAGCGGTTGACGCGGCGGACACCCTCGAAGATCAGGAAGACGACGACGCGGACCCCTACCGCAACGAAGCGCTCGGCGCGAACGCCGAATGAGCGCACGCAAGAGCGGGAAAGGGGCGGGCGGGCGCGACACGCGGCCGGGCGCGTCCAAACGGGCCGGTCCCGGTAAGCGGTCTGACGCGCCTCAGCGGTCGGCCCGTCCCGAGCGATCGGGTGGCTCCAAGCGCTCTGCCGCACCGGATCGATCCGAAGAATCCGCGCGGTCTGATGCGTCCAAGCGGCAGCCGTCGCCCAAGCGTCAGGGTGCGCCCAAGCGCGGTGGTCCGCGTCGCGGTGCGCCGGCTCGTGACCCGTTCAGCACACCCGTCAATCCCAATGCCGAAGGGCCCATGCGTGTTCAGCGTGCATTGGCGCGCGCTGGCATCGTGTCGCGCCGAGAGGCCGATCGACTGGTCGCCGCCGGTCGCGTCTCAGTTAACGGGGCGGTGGCGGAAATCGGACAGTCGGTTGATCCGGCGCGTGATCGCATTGAAATCGATGGTGAAGCTGTACAGGTCACCGTGCGCACGACAACATGGATGGTGTTGCACAAGCCGTCGGGCTTCATGACCACGCGCGCCGATCCGCAGGGGCGCCCGACCGTGTTCGATCTTGTCGATCCGGTGCCCGGTCTGGTGTACGTCGGCCGACTCGATTTTCTCACCGAAGGGTTGCTGTTGCTCACCACCGACGGTCAGGCGGCGCACGCGCTCACCCATCCGAGCAAGGAAGTGGAGCGCACCTATGTTGCCGTGGTGCGCGGCGACGCAGCCGGCGCGGCTCGTGAAGCGCGGCGTGGGGTGGAACTCGAAGACGGACCCGTTCAGCCCGTCTCAGTGCGGGCTGAACCGCTGGGCGAGCGACGTTGGTCGTTTGAGATCACTTTGGTTGACGGACGCACCCGCGAGGTACGTCGTTTGTGTGAGGCGCTCGGGCTCACGGTGGAGCGGCTGGTGCGCACGCGGTACGGTCCGGTGGAGTTGGGCGACCTGCCGCCGGGGGAGAGTCGGCCGCTGTCACCGCGGGAACGGGCGGTCATTGAAGCGCTGAGTGGCGCCTAGACGGCTGTTGTGGGGTATGCTTGAGTCTGTCGTTCGACTGTCCCCGGGTTGGCACTGATTTGGTTATGACTTTGAAGCGGAGTTGTGCGCGTTGACTGTTCCTTCCGTTCCGGCCAATGCGCCGTCCATGATGGATCGAGATTCTGACTCGCCGGTCCCGACATCCGCCTCGGCGGGTGAAGCGGCGCGCGGCTCTGATGTGCAGATGGTGCAGTCGGTCTTGCACGAAGTGGCGCGTCGCATTGTAGGCCAGGACTATCTGGTGGAACGACTGCTCATCAGTCTGCTCACCGGCGGGCACGTGTTGCTCGAAGGCGTGCCCGGGCTGGCCAAAACGCTCACCGTGCGCACGCTCGCCGAAACCGTGCACACCACGTTTCAGCGCATTCAGTTCACCCCTGATTTGCTGCCCGCTGACGTGATCGGCACACAGATCTTCGATCAGGGCACGGGTGAGTTCCGCGTCAAGCACGGCCCGATTTTCGCCAACATCATTCTGGCCGACGAAATCAATCGTGCACCGGCCAAGGTGCAGGCCGCACTGCTCGAAGCAATGCAGGAAAAGCAGGTCACGATTGGCGGCACCACCTATCCGCTGGTAGAACCGTTTCTCGTACTGGCTACGCAGAATCCGATTGAGCAGGAAGGCACCTATCCGCTGCCCGAAGCGCAGGTTGACCGCTTCATGTTCAAACTGCGCGTTGGTTACCCCACGCGCGCCGAAGAAAAAGAAATCCTGCGGCGCATGGCGGGCGGTGAGTCCATCAAGGTGTCGGCCGTTGCGCAGCCTGAACAGTTGCTCGATGCACGTCGTCGCATTGCCGACATGTACATGGATGACCGGTTGGTTGATTACATCGTTGAACTCGTGCACGCCACGCGTCATCCCAAGGACGTCGGCCTCGCCGACCTGGTGCCGCTCATCGAGTTTGGTGCGTCACCGCGCGCGACCATCGCGCTGGGGCAAGCGGCGCGTGCCCACGCGTTCCTGCGCGGGCGCAGCTTTGTTACACCTGATGATGTCAAAGCCATCGCTCCTGATGTACTGCGTCACCGTGTACTCACAACATTTGAAGCCGACGCCGAAGGCGTGACGTCGGATGCGATCGTCACGCGAATTCTGGGGCGCGTCGAGACGCCGTGAGTGAAGCCTTTGCGGTGCCGTCGGAGGTGTTGCGTCAGGTCCGCCGATTGGAGCTGCGTACACGCCGGCTTGTCGACTCGCAGTTTGCGGGCGACTATCGCTCGCTCTTCAAAGGGCAGGGCATGGAGTTCGCCGAGGTGCGCGAGTACCAGCCCGGCGATGAAGTACGAACCATTGACTGGAATGTCTCGGCGCGCATGGGACGTCCGTTTGTCAAGCGCTATGTCGAAGAGCGCGAACTCACGGTCATGCTGGTGCTTGACATCAGTGGCTCTTCGCAGTTCGGCACGGGGGCACGATTCAAGTCGGAGCTCAGCACGGAGCTTGCAGCGGTGCTGGCCCTCTCGGCGGTGCGCAACAACGATCGTGTGGGATTGTTGTGCTTTACCGATCGCGTTGAACACGCCGTCCCGCCGCGCAAGGGACGACGACATGCGTTGCGTTTGCTGCGTGATCTCATGACCATGAAGCCTGTGGGGACGCGGACCGATTTCAGTGTGGCGCTGGAGCGCCTGGGCCGCTTGTTGCCACATCGCTCGGTGGTCTTCGTCTGTTCGGATTTTGTGGGAGACAATCTGGAGCGGCCGCTGTCGCATCTCGCACAGCGCCACGATGTGATTGCGCTGACCATGGAAGATCCCGCCGAGTTGGTGCTGCCCGATGTGGGCATGGCGCGACTTGTGGATCCGGAAAGTCGCGAAATGGTGGATGTGGATACAACTGATCCGGCGGTGCGTGCGTGGTTTGACGCACAGATTGCGGCTGAACAGGCGGCACGTCAGAAGTTGTTCGGACGATTGGGCATCGATGAAGTGCTGGTGCGTACTGACACAGGCTACGTTGAGCCGTTGCTGGAGTTCTTCCGCGCGCGGGCGCGCCGGGCTCACGGTGCGGTGCGCACGGCGGTGCGCCCGGTGACTTCAAGCGGGGCTGCCGCATGAACACGCGTTGCGCCTGGTGCGTGATCACCGGTGCTCTGCTCGCCTCAATGGTGCTGGGGGGGGGACGCGCGGGGGCGCAAACTTCATCAGCTGCGGCGCCCGGATCACCCGCGTCGGCGGTGCAGGTCGGCATCGCGGTGAATCCTGACACCGTCACCGTTGGCGATCCCTTTACGATTGTAGTGCGACTGCGCGTGCCAACGCAGGCACAGGTCATCTGGCCAGCGGTAGACGACACCACAGCAAACATTGCGCTGCGCGCGCCCATGAGTCGTCGTGACGGGGTCAGCGATGTGTCGGGACGCGAGGAGTTCGCCGAGTTTGAAGTGGCCGCGTGGGACACCGGTCGTGTGGTCACCGGGTGGGATCCTGCACTGGTGATTGTGGGCAACGATACTGTATCTGTCACGTTGGCTGATGCAGGTGTGGTGGTGCAGAGCGTGCTCAGCGCCGATACGCTGCAGCATGTGCCGCGGCCGGCCAAGCCGCCCTTCGCTCAGGTAGTGCCATGGTGGGAGCGCTGGTGGCCGGCGCTGCTGGTGCTCGCCGCACTACTCGCATTGGCCTACGTGCTGTGGCGGCGTAAGCAACGTCCACCTGTGGCGCAGTATTCGGGCGTACCACGACTGGGGGCGTATGAGCATGCCATGCACGCGTTCGATCGTCTCGATCGGCTGGCACTTACTGACGCCGGTGAGTTTGGTCGAGCCACGACGCTGGCCATGGATGTTTTGCGCGGCTATCTGTCAGCGCGCATCCCGGCCACCACGCGCGCACAAACGAGTGCCGAGCTGCTGGCCGTGGTGGGTGACGATACACGCGTGCCATTGCCCAAACTCATTCACCTGCTCGTGATCAGCGACGCCGTCAAGTTTGCGCGGCGTCGGCTGGACGCAAGCGAAACGCGGGCCATCACGGCTGACGCACGTGCGCTGGTGGAGAGCATCGAGGCGGTGGAGCGCGTACGGCGTGCGCACGCCGATGCCATGGCGCGTGCACAAGCGCTCAACGCATCAGGCAACACACCGGACGGTTCGTTGCCCGGCAGCGCTGACGGTGGTGAGAGCGCTGATACCGCGCGATCATCGCGCGAGACATCGGGTGTGTCATGAGCGGCGCATGGGACTGGCTGAGCAGGTGGTGGCAGGCCCCGTTGCCCTTGATCGGGAATATCGAGTTCGCCCGACCGTGGGTGTTGCTGCTGTTGCTGGCGATTCCGGGATGGATCTGGTGGCGTCGGCGGCATCAGCCACCGGCGCTGGTCTTTTCACGCGCCAGCCTGTTGGCGCGTGGTCCACACATTGGGTCGAAGTGGGCTCGGGTTGCCCCGTGGCTGCGTTGGGCGGCCATTGCCGGTGTCGTCGTGGCGCTCGCTCAGCCACGCTCTGGTGCACGCACGGAAAATGTCACGCGCGACGGCATCGATATCGCCCTCGTGGTAGACATTTCCAGCTCCATGCTGGCCGAAGATTTTCAGCCGCAGAATCGCATGGAAGTTGCCAAGGACAAAGCCAAAGCGTTTGTGACCGGTCGGCAGACTGATCGCATTGGCGTGATTGCGTTTTCCGGCGAAGCGCTCACACAGGTGCCACTCACGGCCGACTATCCCGTGGTGTTGGCGGCCATTGAAAATCTGCAGCCCGGTCAGCTGCTCGACGGTACGGCGATCGGAACCGCAATCGCGACTGCGGCCAATCGGTTGCGTGATTCAGACGGTCGTTCACGCGTGATGCTGCTGCTCACCGACGGTGAGAACAATCGGGGTGCGATTGACCCGCGCACCGCGGCGCAGGCGTCGGCGCAGTTCGGGATCCGTATTTATTCCATTGGTATTGGCAGTGAAGGCATGGCGCCCATGCCGGTGGGGCGCGGGTTGTTTGGTCTGCGATACGAGAACCGGCCCGTGCGCATTGATGAAGCACTGCTCACCGAAATCTCGGAATCGTCCGGCGGCCGCTACTTCCGGGCGCGAGATGCCGCGGCGCTGCAAGGCATCTTCGAACAGATCGATCTGCTTGAACGTTCACCCGTCGAAGCGCGCAGCTATGTGCGCTTCACCGAACGCTTTCAGTGGCCACTTGCCTTCGCGGTGCTGGCCCTGATCGGCGAAGTGTGGGTGCTGGCGTGGCGGGGGACGGTTCCATGAACTGGTCAGAGATTCGCTTTGATCTGGCGTGGCCGATTGCGGTACTGGTGGTATGTCTGGTACCGGCATTGGTTTTCGCCGCTGTGCGGTACGAGCAGCAGCGTCGTCAACGGCGTCTGGCACGCTATGCGGCCGACAGTGCGCTGGGTCGGCTCGGTGCGCGTCAGCTGTCGTCGCGCGGACGTGCCATGCGACTCACCGGCGTGGCGCTGCTGGCCGCGATCGCGCTCACCGGGCCGCGCTGGGGCATGCTGGCGTCGCAGGAAACACGTCGCGGTATTGATCTCGCAGTTGCGCTCGACGCGTCACTATCGATGATGGCGCGCGATGAACGTCCCTCGCGCCTGGAACGCATGAAGCAGGAAGTGCGTCGCTTGCGCGCGTCGTCACGGGCCGATCGCATGGCGCTGATTGCGTTTGCCGGACGCAGCTACATTCTGTCCCCGCTCACCGCCGATGATGGTGCACTGGAGCTGTACCTCGAGACCCTCACGCCGGATGTGGTAGGGCAGGCTGGCTCGTCTATCGCGCGCGCCATCCGACAGGGCACCGAACTGCTGGGTGCGTCAACGGGATCGTCAGACCGGGCGCTGGTGATCATGAGTGACGGTGAAGCCTTTGAACCGGTGGAAGATGTGCGCGCCGCGGCCGCAGAAGCCGCCGAGCAGGGCGTCGTGCTCATCACGGTTGGCTTCGGCACAGAAGAGGGGGCAACGATTCCCGAAGTGGTGGGCAACGCGGTCACCGAAAAGCGCGATGAGCAAGGTCAGGTGGTGGTCACGCGTTATGTCTCGGAGCTGTTGGCCGCCGCTGCCGAAGCATCCAACGGGGTGTTTATCTCGTCCGATGTAACCGATCGTGCCGGCCGTGTGCGCGCAGCGCTCAGTTCGTTGCGCACGGAGCGCCGCGCGGTGTCGTCGCGTGAAGATCATGTCACACGATTTGCGTGGTTTCTGATTCCGGCCTTGTTGCTGCTGCTGTACGACACGTGGCTCGCGCAAAGACCATCACAGCGACCGGCACGATCGTCGGCGCAACGCTTCTCGTCAGCGGGTACAGCGCAGGAAACGAGCGCTGCTGCCGCTACGTCGGTGTCAAGCGCATCCGCGACGGCCGCGACCGTGCTGTTGTGCGCACTGGTGATTGCCGGCTGCACACGGGATCCCGATCCGGCGCAGCGTCTGGCCGATGGTGATGTCATGGGCGCCGTTCGCGCCTACGAACAACAGATCGTAGATGGCGATACCACCTTCCAGACCCGCTACAATCTGGGCACCGCGCTGCTGGCGGCCGATTCACTTGATCTGGTGCACGAGTTGCTGGAATCGGTGCGTCGCGGCGCTGACGGAGAAGTGCGCGCACGGGCGCGCTACAACGCCGGGCTTGCCCATCTGGAACAGGCGCTTCGACTCGAAGGCGATTCGGCCAATGCGTCATACGCTGCGGCCCTGTCGCTCTACCGCTCCTACCTGGGCGAGCGCTACAGCGACGAAGATGGCAAGTGGAACTACGAACTGGCGCTGCGCGAGAAACCGCCGTCGGGCGGCGGCGGCGGTGGTGGTGGCGACAATGATGACAGCGATGCCGACCAACAACCGCAGGATGCCCAGCAGCAGCCCGGACAACTCGATCAATCACAGGCCGAAGCGCTGCTGAACGCTGCGGCACGTGACGAACGTGATGTGCAGGGGCGCAAGCAGCGTACCACCCGTCAGCCACCCCCGCCTGGTGGACGCGACTGGTGAAGCTGCGCATGCCATTCAGCTTCCCGGTGAGCGCGCGCCCGGTGCTCGGCGTGATCGTAACCGCCGTCCTGCTGCTCGCCGGGGGGGGGACAACACCGGTGGCGGCGCAGGCGCGATCGCCCGTCATCCAGCAGCGCGTGGCACTTGATGCGCGGCAGCCGGTCGGGTTCCATGTCATCATGGTGCCGGACACGGTATATGTGGGGCAGCAGGCCACCTACGAAATGGGTGTGTTCATCAGCGAATCGGCGCAGCAGCGCATGCGCCGCAATCCTGAAGTGGTGCCGGCGGAACTGCGCGGCGTACTGGCGTACGATCTGGGGGGACCGCAGTCGCTTGCTGCGCTCACGCGTGACGGACAGCGTTTCTTTCCGCACGTGTTGCAGCGCGCGCTCTTTCCACTTGCCAACGGCGTGATCTCGGTTCCTTCGTCGCAGCTTTCGTATTCACTGCCGCGCACGGCCAGCTATTTCAGTCGGGAAGAAGCAGCGGTGGTGCGTGCTGACGAAGTACAGCTCTTTGTGAAGCCACTGCCGCTCGACGGCCAGCCAGCTGATTTCAATGGTGCAGTTGGCGTGATCAACGTCAATGCACGTGTTGATGCGGCGGCCGCCCAGGTGGGGGAGCCGGTGGTCTTTACCGTGCGTCTGGGTGGGCGTGGAAACGTAAAACTGTGGCCCCGTCCCGCTGTCTCAAGCACGTCCGCAACGGTAGTGGAAGCCGGTGAACGCATTCGCGTGGATACCTCCGGACAATACGTGCGCGGTACCAAGGAGTTCGATTGGCTGGTCACACCCGATCGACCGGGCTCGCTCGAGATTCCGGTGGTGCAATACCCGTACTTCGATCCGTACGACGAGTCGTATCGTGTGGCCAGCAGCGATGCCATCGTGGTGGACGTGGGCGCGGGTGAGGTGGTGCGTGATCCAATCGCAGAACAGGAGCGCGCTGCGCTCGCGATCCGGCGCACCGACCGCGGTGCCTTGGGCGTTCCGCTCTCGGAACAACCGTTGTGGTGGGTACTGGCCGCCTTGCTTCCGCTGCCTGCGGTTTGGCGACGGCGGCAGCTCCGTCGCGGTTCCTCGGCGGGAGTCACGGCTCACAGTTACGCCGACGCGTCACACGCACTCACGTCGGAGAGTGCAACCACCGTGGTCGCAGACCCCACGCGATTGGCCGCCACACAGCTGCGCAAGCAGTTCCTCAACGGACTGGCGCTGCGACTCGATGCCAGCAGCGCCGTGATAAGTGAGCGGCGCGAGTTGCAGCGACGTTTGCGCCGGCGCGGTGTCACGCGCGAGGTCACACGCGATGTGATGACACTGCTGGCCGAACTCGACCAGGCCGCCTGGTCGGCGACGGGTGCGACGGCGTCGTCTGCAGCCGGCGGCACTTCGTGGACAGATCGACTGCGTGCCTTGCAGGAGCGTGTTGACCAGGAGGCCATTCCGTCACGCTTTGCACCCGCTGCATCCGGCACTGCGCGCACTGCTCGCAGCGCGTCAAAAAAATCGGGACCTGTGGTGGCGTTGATGCTCGCGTGTTCGCTCAGCATCGGTGCGACAACAGCGTTGGCGGCGCAACAGGGATTCAACGACGCCGTGGCTGCCTACGATCAAGGGGACTTCGCCGGCGCTGCCGCCGCATTCCGCGCACTCGCGGTTGATTCTCCCCGACACGCTGATGCCTGGGCCAACGCCGGCACCGCTGCATGGGCGGCGGCGGACACGGCCAACGCCGTGCTCGCGTGGCAACGCGCGCTTCGTCTCGAGCCCAACGCGCTTGATTTGCGCACCCGTCTGGCTGCGCTTGGCAGCACCGCACTGAGCGGAGTCGCCAGTGTGCCGCCAACCAACCCGAATACGCTGTTTGCGTCGGCGCTGGCGCTGTGGTGCATAGCCTGGATCATGTTGGCGCTCGCGCCGCGCCGCGCAGGCGTAGCGGTGGCTCCGCTGCACATCGTGGGCACCCTGCTGGTTGTGGTAAGCGTGGGCGCCGGAGTCTGGCACTACGCGCTGCAACAGAAACTTCGCGGTGACAACCTTGTAGTCATGAACCAGCGCGAAGCAATTCGTGTCGCACCGGGCAGCGAGGCCAACGCCATTGGCGATGCCACGGTGGGGGACCTGCTCTCGCGCGGTGAGTCACGACTCGACGCCATGCGAGGTGAACGCTGGTTTGCAGTGCAGCACGCCGACGGCCGCAAAGGGTGGCTGCCCGAGCGTGTACTGCGCTCACTGCGGTAGTGCGAATGGCACGTATACGTGTACTCAGCGGTCCCGTTGCCGATCAGATTGCCGCCGGTGAAGTCGTCGAGCGGCCGGCGTCGGTGGTAAAAGAGTTGGTGGAAAACGCGCTCGATGCCGGCGCCACCACGATTGATGTGACGGTTGAAGACGGCGGTCGCACGCTCATTCGTGTTGCCGACGACGGATCTGGTATGGAGCGGGATGATGCTGTGCTCGCACTCGAGCGACACGCCACCAGCAAGATTGTTGCGGCCGAGGATCTGGTGGGGGTCGCAAGCTTTGGCTTCCGTGGCGAGGCCTTGCCGGCCATTGCGTCGGTGTCGGAGTTCGCCGTGGAGACGGCTCCGGGCGACGGTGCAGGTACCATTGTACGCGGCAGTGGCGGTGTCATTGCTTCCGTCGAAGACGTGGCGCGTCGTCGCGGTACTACCGTGCACGTGCATCGGCTGTTTTACAACACACCCGCGCGGCAGAAGTTCTTGCGCGGTGCGCGCAGCGAATGGCGCGCCATTGCAGAAACGCTTGGCAGCATCGCACTCCTGCGACGTGATGTACACTTTGTGGCGCGTCACGACGGAAAGGTCGGGTTGGATCTGCCCGTTGCGTCATCCTTGCGCGAGCGACTCGCGGCGCTGTGGGGCAACGACGCGATCGCACGCTTTCTTGATGTCGATGATGTGTATGGTGTGTTGCATGTGCGCGGCCTCATTGAACGTCCGGCCGACGTTGGCACGCGCACACGACGCATCCTTCTGGTCATCAACGGTCGCATTGTACGGGACAACGGAATTGTACGTGCCGCCGAAGCGGCCTATCGATCCACGCTGCCTGCGGGATTGCGCCCGTCGCTGGTGCTCGAGCTCACGCTGCCCGGCGGTGATGTTGATGTCAACGTGCATCCGGCCAAGGCCGAGGTGCGACTGCGCGACCGATGGCCGATTGAACGTGCCCTCGAGAACATCGTCCGTCGTGCACTCGGCGAGTTTGATGCTGCAGCCGGTGTCGGCTGGCGTACGTGGACAGCGCCGGGCGCTGCTGCTGACGCTTCGTCTGGTGCCACTGCGTCTGACACAAGCGTTGCGCCATGGATGCTACGCATGCCACAGTCGCATGGCGGGCTCTTTGGCGACGGGGAAGCACCCGCTCAGGGCGCGGCCTCGTCCGGGACAGCGCCGCACGCCGCGGGTGCAGGCACCGCAGTGTCATCCGACGGCGCAACACCGCTCACCGCGTCAGACGCCGAACACGCAAATGCGCCGCACGCTGGACCCAATGCCAGCCCGGACACCGACGAGATTCAGGTGCCGCCGCTCATGCAGCTCCGGCGCATGTACCTCATGTTTGAGCATGCGGACGGGGTGGTGCTCATCGACCAGCACGCCGCGCATGAGCGCGTGTTGTACGAGCGCTTTCTGCACAGCATGCAGCGGGGCGCTTCCGGTGCGCAGCGATTGCTCTTTCCGCTCACACTGCATTTGTCGGCCGCAGAAGCCGACGCGTTCGATGTGCACTCCGCACAGTTTGCACAACTCGGTTTTGAGATTGAGGCCTTTGGTGGGCACACACTACTCGTGAATGCTGTGCCCATGCCGCATCCTCGATTCGACGCTGAACGCTGCGTGCGCGATACACTGGCCGCGCTGGCCGGTGATCGGTCGCCCAGCGACGCATCGCGGCATGAACGTCTGGCGTCCACCATTGCGTGCAAAGCGGCGGTCAAGGCGGGTGACCTGTTGTCGCTCTCTGAAATGCGGGCCCTGTACGTGGATCTCGCACGTACCACACTGCCGGTGCACGACGTGCACGGCCGATCGGTGATTGTGCGACTGTCGTGGGACGAAATCGACCGTCGTTTTGGTCGGTCGTAGTGCCGGCGATACGCGTAATCTGCGGACCTACAGCGGCGGGCAAGAGTGCCATTGCCATGCAGCTCGCTGAACGCGTTCCCATTACCGTGATCAGCGCCGACTCGCGACAGGTGTATCGCGGCTTTGACATTGGTACCGCCAAGCCAACGCGTCGCGAACTGGAGTTGGTGCCGCACGCAGGTATTGACGTCATCGATCCAGAGGAGCGGTGGTCGGCGTGGGGGTGGGCGGAGATGGCGCGAACGGCGATCGGTGAGGCCAGAGCGGCCGGGCGCACACCGGTGATTGTAGGTGGCACAGGATTTTATATCCGGGCGCTCACGCATCCCATTGTAAACCTGCCTGCTCTCGATGCGGCGCGGCGGCAGTCACTGTCAGATTGGCTCGATACACAGTCGCCATCATTGTTGCAGCAGTGGTGCCTGCGCCTTGATCCGGAACGCGCACATCTGGGACCGGTGCAGTGGCGTCGGGCCATCGAGGTCGCGCTGCTGGCGGGGCAGCGCTTGTCGAGCTTGCATGAGCAGTCGCTCACCGCGCAACCGTTGGAGGTGCGCTATCTTGTGGTCGATCCCGGAGCGGTGTTACGGGAGCGTGTCGCGGACAGGGTAACGGATATGATGAACAGCGGGTGGATGCAGGAAGTGGAGTTGCTCTCGTCGCGTGTGCCGCACGGCGCACCGGCCTGGCAGGCCACGGGCTACAGCGATGTGCTCGCACATTTGCGTGGTGAGATCAGTTTTGCGCAGGCTACGGAACGCGTGGTGATTGCAACGCGCCAATACGCCAAACGCCAGCGCACCTGGTTTCGGCATCAGCTTGATGAGTCGCTTGTCACGCGCGTGTCGCCGCTCACCGGGCATGTGATGGATGATGTTCTCACGTGGTGGCAGGATCAACCTGAGGAGTCTGTGTGAAGATTGGCATCACCTGCTATCCCACGTATGGTGGATCGGGCGCCGTCGCGACTGAGTTGGGGATCGCGCTTGCCGCCCGTGGTCATGAGGTGCATTTCATTACCTACCAGCAGCCGTTCCGCCTGCCCAACTTTTTGCCGCGCGTGTTTTTTCACGAGGTTGAAGTTGGCCGGTATCCGCTGTTTGAGTTCCCGCCGTACGATCTCGCACTGGCCGTAAAGATGCATGAGGTCGTGCGCGACCATAAGCTCGACGTGCTGCACTGCCACTACGCGATTCCCCACGCCACGAGTGCGTGGATTGCCCGGGAGATGTTGCGCGAGTCGGGCAGTGACGTGCGCGTTGTCACCACGTTGCACGGAACGGACATCACGATCGTTGGTCAGGAACGATCGTTTTTTACGATCACCAAGTTCTCCATCGAAAAGTCGGACGCCGTGACGGCCGTGTCGGAATACCTGCGCGACGAAACGTATCGCGCCTTTGGTTGTCAGGGATGCGGAGTGGAGGTGATTCACAACTTCATCGATCCCGAGGTCTTCAGCAGGCGACGCTATCCCGACGCCTTGCCTGAAGCACTGCGCAAAGGCCGCAAAGTGGTCATGCACATCTCCAACTTTCGCGCCGTAAAACGTGTGCGCGATGTGGTGAAGATTTTTGCAGCGGTGCACGCGGTGACTCCGGCCACGCTGGTGATGGTTGGTGACGGACCGGAACGGGTAGAAGCGGAAGCCGAGGCACGGGAGCTTGGTGTACAGCACGATGTGCACTTCCTGGGCAAGCTCGATGCGGTAGCACCGCTGTTGTCGGGCGCGGATTTATTCCTGCTGCCGAGCCAGACAGAATCGTTCGGGCTGAGCGCGCTTGAAGCGCTGGCCTGTGGCGTACCGGTGATTGCATCGGACGTTGGTGGATTGCCCGAAGTGGTGCGGCACGGCGAAACCGGATGGCTGCATCCGCTGGGTGACATCGATGCCATGTCGGCATCGGCCGTGGCGTTGCTCACCGACGATGCACTCTGGCAGCGCATGAGCAGTGCCGCCGAGATCGATGCTCGCACACGGTTTGCCGAAGACGATGTGGTGCGGCAATACGAGGCGCTGTACGAGCGGACGCTGGTTACCGCATGAGCGTCTGGCAGGCGATTGTGCTGGGGTTGGTGCAGGGACTCACCGAGTTCCTGCCTGTGAGCAGTTCGGCGCATCTGTCGCTTGCACCGTGGCTGCTGGGTTGGCAGGCGCCGGGGCTGGCGTTTGATGTCTCGCTGCATCTGGGCAGCCTGGTTGCCGTAGCGTGGTATTTCCGCGAGGATTGGAGCCAGCTCGCTCGGGCGGCGGTGTCGCTGCTGCAAACGCGCACGGTGGAAACCGCCGAGCAACGGCGTGTGCTGCTGCTGATCGCTGCCACGATTCCGGCCGGTATCGCCGGCCTGTTGCTCAAGGATCTCGCGGAAACGGTGTTCCGTCATCCGGCGGTCACTGCATGTACGCTCATTCTGCTGGGCGTGATTTTGTGGGCGGTTGACCGCGCCGCCGGACACGAGCGCACACTCGGCACAATGCGTGCACGCGATGCGTGGTTGATTGGTTTTGCGCAGGTGTTGGCACTCGTTCCCGGTGTGTCGCGCTCGGGGGCAACGATGACGGCAGGGCGCGCGTTGGGGCTCAACCGCGGCGCGGCCGCACGCTTCAGCTTTCTCATGAGTTTTCCGATTATCGGTGCGGCCGTGGTGCTCAAGCTCCCCGATTTCGTGCGCGAAAGCAGTTCGCTCTCGCCGCTCATTGCCGGCGTTGCCGCTGCGGCAGTGAGCAGCTGGCTCGCCATCACCGTGCTGCTGCGCTACGTCGTGAACAACAGCTTTGGTGTGTTTGCCCTGTACCGCGTGCTGCTTGGTGTATTTGTGTTCGGGCTGTTGTACCTGCGTGGCGTGCCTGCCACGTGAGCCGTGTGCGTGACATGCCTGCTTTACACAGCAACGACGGCGTGGTGCCGATTGACGGTGTGCCCTTTGATGTCCGCGCCGCGCAGCTGACGCAGTGCGTGCACGTTGCCACGGTCACGTCTACCATGGACCACGCGCATGCACTGGCAGCGGCAGCTGCACCGTCGGGCACGCTGGTCGTTGCCGATGTACAGACCAGCGGACGCGGACGCGGCGGCAAAACATGGGTGTCGGAATCCGGGCAGGGGCTGTGGTGCACGCTGATTGAGCGTGATGTGTCGCCTGATGCGCTCGCGGTGCTTTCGCTGCGCGCCGGATTGGCGGTGGCCGAAGTCAGTGAGCCGTGGTGCGCGTTGCCGGTACAGCTTAAGTGGCCCAACGATGTGTTGCTGCGCGACGATGCGCGCTTGCTCAAGCTGAGCGGTATTCTTGTGGAGGCGCGCTGGCGGGAGGCGGCGACCGTGGATTGGGTGGCGATTGGAGTTGGTGTGAATCTGCGTCTGCCATCTGCGCTCAGCGTGCCGGTGGGTGAGCACGGATTCCAACCGGGCTGTCTTACATCTCGCGTATCGCGCGCTGAGTTCCTCAGCGCATTGATGCCGCGGCTGCGTGCCGTGGCGCGCCTGTGCGGGGAACTGTCTGTCGATGAGCATCAACGCTGGACTTCGCGCGACGCAGTGCGCGGTATGCGCTGCGTGCAGCCGGAAGCCGGTGTGCTGGATGGCATCAACCACGACGGTGCCTTGCGCATCATCCCGCCCAACGGAGGCGTGACGGCACACCGTTCGGGATCACTCATTCTTTCCGGAGAATCGGCCACGTGCTGATCGTCTTTGATGTGGGTAACAGTGAGACCACGATCGGACTCTACGACGACACACGTCTCGCAGGGCACTGGCGCATTACCACCGACGTCGGACGCACGGCCGACGAATTCGGATTGCTGTTGCTGGGGTTGCTCAACGCAGTGAACGTTGCGCCGGCACAGGTGACAGCAGCAGCGATTGGATCGGTGGTGCCGCCGATTACCGCACCGTTGGGTGAGGCGTGTGCAAAATATTTGCACGCCGCTCCGGTGATCGTTGATGCACGCGCCCCGCTTCCCATAACCGTGGCCGTGGACGAGCCGCTCACCGTGGGCGCCGACCGACTCATCAACACACTGGCAGCCAGCCGCTTGTATGCGCGCGATACGATTTGTGTTGATCTGGGTACGGCCACCACGTTCGACTGCATTACATCCGACGGCGTATTCCTCGGTGGGGTGATCATGCCGGGCGTGCGCACGTCGGCCGACACGCTGACGCGT
>JAABRT010000023.1 GCA_011390805.1 Gemmatimonas sp.
GGTGAGCACCGCCGCCATCACCGGCGCTGAACAGGGCGCGGCCACCAACCCTGACGCGGCACCCATTACAAACGCACCTGCCGCCCGGCCACCCGTGCCCGCATTCGCCGCCCGCTGCACCAGAAATGAGGGCAGACGCACCGGGATCACATCAAACATGGACAGCGACGCCAGCATGAGCAGATTGGCCATGAAAAAGTAGGCCCACGGATTGCTGCTCACTGCGCCGAACATCGTACCCGTGAGGCCGGCCAGAAGTCCCAGACCCGCGTACACCGCCGCCAACCCCAGCACATACGCCCCCGTGAGCGCGGCGGTACGCCACCGGGGCGGCGCAGGGGCGGCCGGGGCTCCATCTGCCGTAGCCCCCAGATTCTGACCGCCTACGATGGCCGCCGTGATCGGAATCATGGGATACACACAGGGGGTGAGGCTGGTGAGCACGCCGGCTGCAAAAAGCAGCGGAATGGCCACCAGCGGGCTTCCGGAGAGTTGAGCGGCGACGTCGATTTGCATGATGGGAAACATATCTTAACGATGAGCTAATCGTTCCACGTTACTTTACCACTGGCCGCGCTGTGCGGCCGCGCGTCACCCACTGC
Source organism: Gemmatimonas sp. (assembly GCA_011390805.1). GTDB lineage: Bacteria > Gemmatimonadota > Gemmatimonadetes > Gemmatimonadales > Gemmatimonadaceae > JAABRT01. The sequence continues at coordinate 603 of JAABRT010000023.1, forward strand.
CGACGCTGGCGGTGGTGTGCGCGCGACCTCTGTACCGTCTTCGATCAACAGGATTTCCATGGCTCCGCAGTTCATCTATGTGATGAAAGGATTGCGCAAGGTCGTTCCACCTTCGCGCATCATTCTTGACGATATCTGGCTGTCATTCTATCCCGGCGCAAAAATCGGCGTGCTCGGCCCCAACGGCGCCGGTAAGTCGTCGCTGCTGCGCATCATGGCTGGTCTTGATACCGAGTTTCAGGGCGAAGCATGGGCGCACAAGGGCACGCGCATCGGCTACCTGTCGCAGGAGCCTGAGCTTGATGCCTCGCTCGATGTGCGCGGCAATGTGGAACTGGCCGTGAAGGCACAGCGTGATGCGCTCAATCAGTTCAACGAGATTTCGCTCAAGTTCGCTGAGCCGGATGCGGACTTTGATGCGTTGATGGACAAACAAGGCAAGCTGCAGGAATACATCGACCAGCATGACCTGTGGAATCTCGACAACAAGATCGAGGTGGCCATGGACGCACTGCGCCTGCCGCCCGCCGATGCGCCGGTCACCAACCTCTCAGGTGGTGAGAAGCGTCGTGTGGCGCTCTGCCGCATTCTGCTCGAAGAGCCTGACATGCTGTTGCTCGACGAACCCACCAACCATCTCGACGCCGAAAGTGTGGCGTGGCTTGAGCACTATCTCGAGAAGTTCGCGGGCACTGTGGTGGCCATTACCCACGATCGTTACTTCCTCGACAACGTGGCCAAGTGGATTCTTGAACTTGATCGCGGCAAGGGTGTGCCGTACGAAGGCAACTACAGCGGCTGGTTGCAGCAGAAGCAGGAGCGGCTCAAGCTCGAAGAGAAGCACGCCAGTGCGCGTCAGAAAACGCTTGAGAAAGAGCTTGAGTGGGTGCGCATGGCACCGCGTGCGCGACAGGCCAAGAACAAGGCGCGTTTGCAGGCCTATGAAGATCTGGCCAGCGAAGCGCAGCATGATCGCATCATGCAGAATGAAATCATCATTCCGCCCGCGCCGCGACTTGGTAACGATGTGGTGATTGCCAAGAAGTTGCGCAAGGCCTTTGATGACAAGCTGCTGTTCGACAATCTGTCGTTTGATTTGCCGCGTGCCGGTATCGTTGGTATCATCGGTCCCAACGGTGCGGGTAAGACCACGCTGTTCCGTATGATCAACGGTCTGGAAAAGCCCGACGACGGCCAGCTCAAAATCGGCGACACGGTGCAGATCTCCTATCAGGATCAGCATCGCACACTTGAAGGCAAGCGCACCTTGTGGGAAGAAATCTCCGGCGGTCAGGAGATGATTCCGGTGGGCAAACGTGAGCTCAACTCCCGCGCGTATGCAGCCAGTTTTGGCTTCAAGGGTGCCGATCAGCAGAAACTTGTGGCCAACATGTCGGGTGGTGAACGCAACCGTTTGCATCTGGCCAAAACGCTCATGCAAGGCGGCAACCTGTTGCTGCTCGACGAACCGACCAACGATCTCGACGTCGACACGTTGCGCGCGCTGGAAGAGGCCGTGCTCGACTTCTCCGGCTGCGCGGTGATCATCTCACATGATCGCTGGTTCCTGGATCGTGTAGCCACGCACATTCTGGCCTTCGAAGGTGATTCGGAGACGGTGTGGTTTGAAGGCAACTATCAGGCCTACATCGAAGACCTGAAGCGTCGCAAGGGAGCGGACGCGGACCAGCCGCATCGCATCAAATACCGCAAGCTGGTGCGGTAACACGTGGCTTGCCACCGCGCCCTTGCGCGCGGTGGCAAGTTTATCGGCATGAGCGAATGCAACTGCAGTATTCAGCATGACACGCGCCGCGTGGTGCTGACCGGTGGTCCTGGTGCCGGCAAGTCGGCCGTATTGGAGCTGGCCCGACTGTTCTTTTGTCGCCACGTAGAGCGTTTGCCCGAAGCGGCAGGCATTGTCTTTGGTGGACGCTTTCCACGCAATGGTGAGCTCGTGGTCCGGCAAGCGGCCCAGCGCGCGATCTATCACGTGCAGCGTGAACTCGAGTCGACAGTGCTTGGCCACAATGCGGCTGTTGTGCTTTGTGACCGTGGAACGCCCGATGGTTCGGCGTATTGGGAGGGGGACACGGATTTGTGGAGCGCCGTGGGAACCACGCGCGCCCAAGAGCTGGCCCGGTACGACGCGGTGATTCATCTGCGCACGCCATCGCATGCGCATCACTACAACCTCGACAATCCATTGCGCACCGAAACGCACGTCGAGGCGCAGGCGATCGATTTGCGCATCGCCGACGCCTGGTCCGGCCACCCGCGCGTTTTTGATGTCCCCGCCAGCGACGACTTTCTCCGGAAAGCGGCGCAGGCCCTGGGAGTGGTGTGGGATCTGGTGCCCGCCTGCTGTCGCAGTCCGTCCCGGCCGTTTCTTCAGGGTGAATGAACCACGGGGTTCATCACTGAGACTGCACGGCACCGGCTTCGCGGCGTACCGTAGTGCCTGTCCGTGAGAATCCGGTGTGCAACGAGGCTGGCGCATTCAAGTGAGCGCGGCGTGAGACGCCCACACCCAGGCGCGACACCAGTTCTCCGCCAAGCCATGCCGTCGCACTCAGAAAGCCCACGGCCGCGAGTGAGAGGGCGCGGGCGGCCACAGGTGGCTGCTCGGGGTGATCACGGCGCAGCAGCCAGCTGAGGGCAAACAAGGCCACGGCCGTAAGCGCTACGGCCCCGTGAGCGGCGCCCACTTGGCGGGCCCGCGTCTCGCTCGGTACGGCCTGCCAATCCAAGAAACCAAACGGTGCGGCAACCAGTGCGGTCAACACACCTGCACCCATCATGCGATGTGCGGCCACCGTCCACGACGGATCATCACGGGTCCATCCCCACAGGTCCATACCGGCCGATCCCACGAGCAATCCAATAGGCAGTGGTACCAGCATCTGATGCGGTGGATGGCCGAGCAGTTTCATGCGGCTTTCCATTGCGCTATCTCCCGGTGGTTCGTTCGCCTGAGAGCTCACGGCGCAGCTCTTCGGCGTATTTCAGACGCTCCAGTGTGTACAGTCGGGCCGAGGCGATGTGCAGGCGCACCGGTTCCGACTGCAGAGCGCTCGTGAGCTGATCGTCGATGATGCGCAGCGCTGCCTGCTGCAAACCAATCGCGCTGGTCACATAGGAGAGATCCGCATTGGCGTGCGTGAGGCGAAGCAGACGGCGGGCCTGCTCCTCGAGTCCCGACTTGTACTGCGTTCCTGACTGGCCCACGCCGCGTCGTGGCCACTGTCCTGCGCGCAACGAATCACCGGTGGCGCGATGGTTGATCACTGTGGCTCTCGCCAGATCACGTGTGGCATCCAGATGAAGACGCGGCAGTGCACTCATGGCCAACGCACTGTCCAGATCCATGATGCGCTGCAGCGGTTGTATCAGGCGTTGGTCACCTGATCGCAGCGAATCGTTGCGAGCGGTAGCAGCCGTTGCGGCAGAAGCAGCGGGCTGTGCGCGTGCCGAACCCGCGACGGTGATCGCGGCCAGGCCGCCCAGCAACAGCAACGTGCGGAAGCTCGATCCAGCGGCGTACGTGTGCATCTGATTTCTCCCGGTCAGTGGTCCCAAAGGACTGAATTTCGACCGGGCCACGGGTGTGATCCACTGTCCGTGAGGGTGATCTTTGCGTGCCCCCTTTCGTGAGTTACATGAGCTTTGAGCTGCCGGGAAGGCACCTGAGCACTCACGAAATTCCGCCCGCTACAGTACTTTCGCTGAATCCCAGGCGCTTCGGCCTGATCCGACAGAACCTCAAACGGCAGTTGGTGACGATGCGACACGCACTCATGTACATCGGTGGTTTCGAACGAAACTTCGCGAATCTTACGCCTACCACCACGACCTTCGAAGGCAGTGACGGTAATCAGCATCCGTATCCGGAATGGCCAGGCAGCGCCAACGGACTGCGCTTCGGCTACATGGAGAAGGCGGGCAAGAAGTTCGTGGCCGTTCGGGTGATTGATGACCACAACGATGTGGTGTTGCACAACGAGCTGGTGCTCATTCCCGGACAGCATTTCGGCTTCGGTGCACGCCTGGGTCCCGAACCGACCTCGGTTGAAGATGATGTCGCGATTCTTCAGTTGCTCGAAGACATCATCAAGAAAAACGCTGCGGTGAGTGAACCGTTGTTGCTCATGCGTGCGCGTCTCAAAGCAGCGATGCCGGGCAAAAAGTAAAGAGCCGGCCTGAAAAAATGCGCGCCACCAGTTATCTGGTGGCGCGCATTTTTTGTGGGCAGCTGTGCGTGCTACTCGTTCGGAAACCCGGCCTTGGAAACGCGTGGCAGAATGCGCAGCGCATTGCCGTAGTACACCTTCTTCAGCACATCGTCAGGAAGGTCAATGCCGTACAGTTTCCAGAAGGCGTGGTAGTCGCGATAGTAGTCGAAGTAATCGTCGTTGGTTTCAAACACGCGCCAGTAATACGGATACTCCACCGGCTGGTAGGAGTCTTTGCCAAACAGGATGCGATCCTGGTATTTCACAAAGAAGTCACGTGCAGCCCGCGGCTGACGACCAATGTCGTACAACACGGCACCTACTTCTGCCAGTACATTCGGCGCCTCATCAAACAACTTCGCTAGCCGGCCGAGATCGTGGGCGTGCCATCCCAGATGCGCCGTGACAAAAGTCGTGTTGCGATGTTTGCGAAACAGATTGTCTCGTTCTTCTACCAGCTGTTCGAACGTTGGATTGCCCTCGCCCGCATAACTGCGATTTGGGAAGAGAGAAAGTTCCAGCCACCGCTCATTTGTGTTGTCGAGTGGCTGCCAGAACTCCGACGGGTCGGCTGTATGAATGAAGACGGGAATGTTCAGGCGCGCACACGCTTCCCAGATCGGATCCAGCTCGGGGTCGTCAATGCGCAAGCGTGTGCCGTCGGGCTTGCGTATGCTCAAGCCGAAACCTTTGGAGATCTCACCAACGCCCACAGCGCCGGCCGCAACGTCTGCCTCAAGCTGCGCCACGGCGCGCTCAGCCCACCCCGGTCCCACGTTCTGGAAGTTGATGCCGGCCAATACGCGCACGCGGTCCTTCATCGTGGGCGAACTGTTGACCACCTGCATCACGCGGGCAATGCGTTCACCGCTCATGTTTTCGGCGGCGATCATGAGACGCACGTTCAAGCTGTCGAGCTGTCGGCCCATGCGCTCAATGTTCTCGACCGAGCCGAGGTTACCACCCGGGTGGCCGTGAAAGTCAATCACCGGATACTTGGCGCTCGGTACCGTGTGCTTGGGTACCACCAGCGTCGACTGCGGCCGGTAATCGAGAATGCTCGGCGGCTCGTTGGCTGGCGCCATGCACGTGAGCGGGCGGATTTCGGTGGTGCCGGCCGGACACGCCTCTCCGGGCTGGATGGTTGTGCCTCCGCGGAAGCCACCACCGGCCGGGGGCCGCTGCGCGAGCAGCGGCGCTGCCCAAACGACGCTGCTGGCCGTCAGCAGCGCAGCGAAAAACATAGAGGTAGAACGATATCGCATGAAAGAAACCCTTGGCTAAGTATCCCGGTAATCTGGCGCCGTGCACGCAACACGGTAGGACTGCTCTGTACCAGCACCTAAATTGCCGTGCACGCCCTGCGTTTTCCTTCTGGCCAACCAATACGCATGTCACCTGCAAAGAAGCCACCCAAGTCGATGCCATACGAACAGGGCAAGTGGGCCCACGTATTTACACGCAAACCGGGCGAGCGTCGCTATTGGTTGGTAAAGTCGGAGCCTGACGTGTTTTCGTTTGATGATTTGCTCGCGGCCCCCAAAAAGACCACGTGCTGGGACAGCGTGCGCAACTCCGGCGCACGCAACTTCCTGCGCGATGGCATGAAAAAGGGTGACCTCGTGTTTTACTACCACTCCAACGCGACACCTTCATCGATCGTTGGTGTGTGCAAAGTGGTCCGTGAAGGCTATCCCGACCACACGGCGTTCGATTCGGCGCACGACTATTTCGATCCCGACTCCGATCCCGACACGCCAACGTGGTTCATGGTGGACGTGCAGGCGGTAAAAAAACTGGTCACGCCGGTTGCACTTCCCGATATCAAGGCGGAGCCGGCACTGAGTGAAATGGCGCTGGTGCGCGTAGGGCGATTGTCGGTCGTGCCGGTTACCGAAGCGGAGTGGGAAACCGTACTGCGTATGAGCGGGACCACGCTGTAGTCAGCTGTTGATTGCATCAGCACAGCGCCCGTGGCGTGATGTTTCGTGAAAGCCACTCGTTGCGACTCGATGCTATTCAATAAGCCGCACCGCGCCGGCAGTCAGGTAGCCGGCGGTCCCGTCGGCAAACTGTACGCGATACCAGTTGGCATTCACGCCCATGATGTACAGCGCCTCACTGCGCGCGACAGTGCGTAGCGCGCTGCCTGATGTGCTGGGTGCGGCACGCAGCGTGGCTTGCGCAATGCCCGTTTGTGCCGGTCTGCCAAGCTGTGACGTGTCTGCAGCCACCCGTGGTGCGGTTCGCGTGGTGAGTCGTACGTGGGGCAGTGGATCGATCGGTCCGCGTCCGCGGCGGTAGATCCCAAAGTGCAGATGCGGCGGCGTTGTGCGCGCGTTGCCGGTGTTTCCCACAAAGCCAAGCGTATCTCCGGTGCGTACGCGTTGTCCCGGAAGCACAATCTGTGAATCGAGATGCGCGTAATACAGCGATTGACGACGCACTTCATCACTTAACCACACGACAATGCCGCCCAGATTATTGGGTGACGTACTGCGAATCACCCCGTCGGTGGCGGCCAGCACCGGCGTTCCGCGCGGTGCAAAGATGTCGATGCCGTGGTGCACCCGACGACCGCCATCGCGATCAACACCAAACAGGCTCTGGATAGCGCCGTTGCCACGCCCCTCTACCGGGAAGGCCAACACCGGCGCAACGTCAATCGAGACCGTGTAGCGTCCGCTGCGCAGCAGTTCGGGCTGCAGACGCAATACAAAATCCGCATCGTCGCGCGCTTCATAGTCGAGCCGCAGCATGACCGCTGCACTGTCCATCGGCGTGACGGTGTCGGCTGTGGCGCGGTGCACAAACGGACGTGTTGTGTCCTGTACGACTTCAAACAGGTCAACATAGAAGCGCAACGGCAGTCCATCCGCCCGTGCCGTAACCATGATCCGCTGTCCGTCCTTGAGCGAAAAGCGGTACGCCACCGCACGCGCTTCCGAGCGCGAATACGCACCTACCTCGAGGGCCGGAAGCGACGCCTGCAACGGTGCGCGCAGTGCACTGTCGCTGGCCGCAAGCCACTCGCGCCCCAGCGCTGTGCTGTCGAGCCCCGCGTCGGTGAGTTGTCGCGCGTATCTGTCGTAGGCAGTGGCCGGTTCATCACGAAACACCTCGAGCGACGGAGTGCTGCAGGCCGCTGCGGTCATGGCGATGATCCAGACGGCAACTACTGTGGTGTAACGCGCCAGATTTCTCCCCCGTCGGTTGCGATCCACAGATGACCGTCCGGTCCCTGTACCAGCGATCTGAAACGCGCGTTGGGCAGGGAGGCCGTTGTGGTGGTTGTCGTCATGCCGGCGGAGTCCAGCGCCAGCACCACTACCCGCTGTCCCCGCATGATACCAACGGCCAGCCGACCATCCCATGCTTTCCACTGCTCACCCTCAAGAAACGTGGCCGGCCCCATGCCCTGCGAAGAACCGTTGTTCTGCCAGGATGGTGCCATCGCGTTGGGGAAACGATCAACGTCGGTCATCGGCATGGTTGTGGGGTTACCTGCGTAGCCACAGTAGTTGTCCGCGCAGTCGAGCGCAGGCCGGTTCTGTGGGTCCCATCCGCCGTTGCCGCCGGGCACGAGCGGTGTGACCTCATCACTATGATTGGGCCCGTGCTCCGCCGTAAACGGCTGACCGCTGCCGGGACGGAATGTGATGCCCTGCACATTGCGATGCCCATAGGTGAAAATGCGCGGATCAAAGCCGGCCGGTGACGCGTTGCCAGGTGCAGCGTTTCCATCGCGATCAACACGAAGCACTTTGCCGCCCAACAGCGTGGGGCTTTGCGGCACTTCACCATTGTGGTTGTCGCCAGTGGTGACATACAAAAACCCATCTGGGCCAAAACGGATGCGGCCGCCGCTGTGCGCACCGGCGTTTCCATGCGCGTTGCCCGTGTGCTTGAAGACAATGTCTGTAATGATGTCTTCGCGATTGCTGGCCGATGTAAAGCCGTCGTTGAGCTGCAGGCGTATCACACGATTGGTGCGCGGATTGCCGGAGCGATTGGACGACATGTAGACAAACAGCGTGCGATTGGACGCAAAGTCCGGATCAAGCGCCACGCCGTGCATACCGCTCTGGCCCTGACACACCAGATCCGCTGCGATCAACGAAGACCCGCTGGTGCCAAACAACCGTGTGATGCTGCCATCGGCACGGCGCACCGACAAGCCGCGGCACTTCTCAGTAAAGAACATGTCGCCGCTTGCAGTGAACGCCATATCCCACGGGCTCTCCAGATCAGAGAGCACAACCTGCCGGGAGAGGCTCGGCGCTTCAGACCCATTGGGCGATGAGCCCGGAGTGTCTCCGGGTGATGTGCTTTCGTCGGGTGCCGACGCAGGAGTACACGCAGCAAGCGCGACTGTAACTGACAACACGGTTCGAGATAATGCTGTTCTTATCTGTTGTTTCATATCAAGTGATACCGATTGGCGCGAGCGATTGATCCGGAAAGACAGCCATTACGTGACTGGCGGGGTATGTTCCAGAAGTCCTTTCACGTTTTTTCCCGGAGGCAGAACTCATGCCAGAGACGACCGCTGCTTCGCAGCCCGACCGACTGCGTACCGCACCATCCGAACGGTTTGCCGGACTCGCGCACGCCTTCGACTTGCAGACTGCGCTGCGTGATCTGCGCGCCGAAGACCACCCGGCACGGGACGGACACCGACAGGTCACAATCTTTCATCAACTCCCTGTGACGCACGTGCTGTTTGCGTTTGAGAGTGGCGGTGCACTGTCCAAGCACACCACCAATGGGTTGGTCACGATACACAGCCTTGAGGGACGCCTTCGGGTGCAGGCGGACAATCAGGAGTACGATCTGCCTGCAGGTCAGATGCTGATTCTCAAGCCCGGCGTCCCCCACGATGTGCGCGCAGAGGAAGTCAGCGCGATGCTGCTCACCGTAGTTTTGCAGCAGGAGACACGCGACACGTGATGATGATGGACGGAATGGGGCTTGTAGTTTAAGCTGCAGCAGTCCGGCAAGCGCCAGCCAATCCTGTCCGGGGGTCAGATGTCCACGATTACCTTCGAACGAACCGAGGCAAATGGAGCGGGGCGGTTTGAGGCCTTCGCGAACGGTGCGGTGGTGGGCGTGATGACCTACACCCGAATCGATGAGCATCTTGTGCGCGTTGAGCACACCGAGGTGTTTGCCGGTCATGAAGGTGAAGGGCTTGGTTCAGCGCTGGTGGCGCGCGGCGTGAGCTGGGCGCGCAAGCACAAGCAAAAAATCTCGCCGCGCTGTTCGTTTACGAAATTCGTTTTTGAACGCACGCCTGAGTTCTCCGACGTGTGGTACAAGTGAGCGTGTCGCCCGTCTGAGGTGCGCGTGTGTTGGTCTGACCTGGCACGAATACCGACGGAGCTGGCATGAGGCGGGTGGTGGTGATTGGTGCGGGGGCGGCCGGATCAATGGCCGCCATTTTTGCGGCACAGCACGGTGCCCACACGCTGCTGCTCGAACGCACACGTGACGGTGGTCGCAAGATTCTCATCAGCGGCGGCGGACGTTGCAACGTCTTGCCCTCCCGCGTAGACGAATCGCGGTTTGTCACCGACTCGTCCCCCAATCTGCTCCGCAAGATTGTGCGCGCCTGGCCGTTGGCTGAGCAGCGCAGGTTCTTCGAACACACGCTGGGTATTCCACTCGAGGAAGAGGTGGAATCCGCCAAACTCTTCCCCGCGTCCCACAAGGCGCGTGATGTGCGCGACGGTTTGTTGGCCTACGCGAAGACGTGCGGCGTGCGCATGCGCATGGACACGCGCGTGACCGATATCGAGCCGGTGGCAGACGGTTGGCTGGTGCACATCGAGCATGGTGAAAGCATTGCTGCTGATGCGGTGATCATCGCGACCGGAGGCTTGTCCGTGCCCAATACGGGCAGCGACGGCGCGGGGTTGTCCATGCTCACGCGACTCGGACACACCATGCATCCCACTTACGCCGCACTTACACCGGTCACCACAACAGACGCGGCGTTCAACGATCTGTCGGGCGTCTCGCTATCGGTCACGCTGAACGCCCGGAGCAGTGGACATACCGCCAGCGCCAGCGGCGGCTTTCTGTTTACGCACCGCGGCTACAGTGGTCCGAGTGTGCTCAATATTTCGCATGTCACTGTGCGCTCGCGGCTGGGGCACACGACCGACGCACAGGTGCAGGTGCAATGGACCGACAAGGACGCCGCTGCATGGGAACTCGCGCTGCGTCCGCATGGCGCACGGACCGTTACCGGTGCGTTGCGCACCGAGTTGCCGGATCGGCTGGTGAGTGTGCTGTTGGATATGGCCAACGTGGATCCGGCGCGTGCGCTTTCGGAGCTGCGTCGGGAGGAACGGCTGCGCCTTATCGATACGCTGGTGCGCGGGCCGCTGCCCTGGTCGGGTGACGAAGGCTACAAGAAGGCCGAAGTGACTGGTGGTGGTGTAGCGCTCAGTGAAGTACACCCCAAGACCATGGAAAGCCGCCGTCATCCGGGGTTGTACCTGTGCGGCGAAGTGCTCGACGCGTTCGGGCCGATTGGCGGATACAACTTTTTGTGGGCCTGGTCCACCGGACGCGCCGCAGGTATGGCTGCAGCGGCGGCCCAAGCCACGGCACCAACGAGGTCGGCCTCCGACGCCACGACCGACAGCGCTTCAGACGGAGCGTCCGCATGGCGTTAACGTCTACCATGTACACGCTGGATATCACGCTGTCTCACGTAGACCGTGGCGTGTACGAATCGCTGGCGCTGCGCGTGCCCATGCACCCGTCCGAATCGGCTGAGTACTTTGTGGCGCGTGTACTCGCGTACTGTCTGGAGTACGCGGAGGGGATCGTGTTTTCCCGTGGTGTCTCTGATGCCGATGAGCCCACGCTGTGTGTGCGAGATCTTACCGGCGCGATCACGGCGTGGATAGAAATCGGTGCGCCTGACGCGTCGCGCGTGCATAAGGCGTCCAAGGCATCACCGCGGGTGGCGATTTACACACACCGTGATCCGGCTGTCGTGCTGCGTCAGTATGCAGGCGAGCGCATTCACCGCGCTGAGCACATCATGTTGCACGCCATTGACCGTGATCTCATTGCCGCGTTGGTAGAGCGCCTCGACCGGCGCATGAAACTTGAAGTGGCCGTTACCGACGCCACGCTCTACGTAACGCTGGGGGCAGATGTGCTGATCGGCGCCATAACATCGGCGCCGATCATGAACATCTGATTGTGGTTTACTGCAGGGCTGCTCTTAGAACGCCCGGCTCAAACCAAACAGCAGTCGCGAATGATCAAACAGGTTCAGACCCTGCAACTCCACGTTGAGCAGCAGCGGTGCAGTCCCCTGACCGATCGAGAACGACGAACCTACCGACGTGTTGACCGCCAGCACGGTTGGCGAGAAGATGCCGCCGCCAAATGTGGCGTACGGACGAATCCGTGTATCACCGGCCAGGCCGTCCAGTGCGTAGCGCACATTCGCCAGTGCGAGCACTGAGGTACCACCGCCAAACCCAACTGCCAGCTCGGGCACGAAATGAAAGCGACTGGTGGAGTTGATCGGGCCGAGATCGGCTCGCAGTCCGGCAATCAACTGTGTGTCGTCACCAAAGCCAATGCCAAGGTACGGGCGCAGGTCTGTGGTACGCACCTGACCAAAGCGCTGGAAGACAGGCGTCTGGCTGCGCTCAACGACGCGTTCCACCACTTCCGGATCTGCACCGGGGGCTACGTATACATTGGGTGCCGCAGGAGCGGGTGTACCACGTTCCACCGCATCAATACGCGCCGACAGACGGCGTTCAATAGCTGCCAGCTCGCGCAGCATATCGGTACCGCCACCCTGCTGGATCACGCGAACCGAATCGCGGATGACCGATGTTTCGGTACCGCCGCCTGCAGGTGGGAAACCATAGCGCAGAATGACTTCACCGTACTCGGGCACAGGAATGGTGATCCAACGCTGCTCACCACCGCCACCCATGCGCATTTCGCTCCGCATCATGATGCTGTCACCGACCATGCGGCGCTGCATCTGCATTTCCATACGACGCAGCCGCTCCTCGAGCATGCGCTCCCTCTCGCTCACGCGTGAGTCGTCTGAGCGACGCACATCGATGCGACGCACATCCTGATCACGTGCGCTCATGTCGCCGGATGACCGACGCACATCTTCGCGCTCTTCAAGTTCACGACGCAGTTCGGCGAGCTCCCGGTCACGCTGACGGACACGATCCGACTCCGTCATGCCACGGCTTCCACCAAACGCGATGGTAAGACCGGCGGTGATCATCGTGTTGTGCGTGATGTCGCCCGTGCTGGCCACTGCATCGAGATCGTCATCAACGGTCATGACATAATCGCGGATCGCGCCATTAAGACGCAGACGATCGGTAAGGCGCAAGCTTGCACCACCACCAAGAATGAGTGCCGTCTTGTCTACGCGACCGTTGCCCAGCGAGTCGGCGAAATCCGAGCCGTAGTCAATGCGACCGGCGCCAAGTACGAGAAACGGTGAGATGCCGGGGCCGGTGTTCAGGTTGAACTGCGTTTCTCCGCCGTAACCGGTAACGGGCACGACCGCGTCACGATCGTCATTCACACCGCGCCAGTAGAAGCCGCGCACACCAAACACCGGTGAGAAATCGATACCGGCACGGATACCGGCGAGCTCCTGATCGGGCAGGTCATTTTCACCCGCGTAGCGCAGCACACCAACAAACGGTTCAAGCGGTGCAGTTGAGCCGCGCAGTCCGCCGTCCGAGTCGGCGGTTTCGCGCATTGTCGAAAGCGGAATCGTGACCGCTGCCCCATACACAAGATTCCGAAGCGTTGGTGATTCGGCGCCGGCAGTGTCCGGACCGAACAGGCCACGCGGATTCATACGGAAGGCCAGCTGTTCGGCAAACAGCTCGGCGTTGAGGCCACCGATTCCGAAACGCAAACCACCACCGGCACTCACGGTGATTCGATCCTGACGCGGCGCGCTGTCGGGCTTGAGGCGCAGAATGCCGGCGCCGACCCGGGCAAACGGCACGAACGCCCCGTCGCTCAAGTTGAACTGGACGTTGCTGCCGTAGTAGCGCATGTCGATCTGCTTACCGGCAGAGAGCGGACCGAAGAGCTCGTTAGCACGGCTGCTGTCAATGCCGTAGTTGTCGCGCGTAAAGTAGAAGGGCTGCAGCTCAACCCACTTGCCAAACTGCAACGCGAGGCGACCGCCGTACATGTCGTCGTCTTCGAATGCGAGTTTGTCACTCCACTCGATGCGTTGAATGCCGGGCACTGCTGTTACACCTACCGACTGGGCTTCACCGATAGCCGGCACAACGGTGAGCAATGTGAGGAGCGCCGCGGCTTGCAGACTGACGCGCGAGGCGATCTGACCATGATTAGGAGACATAGGTTTGTTTTTTGGGGGGAACAATCAATGGGCGGACACGCAATGATCCGCCGCTCGCGCCAACTGCGCGCGTGTCCTTCGCACAACTGCATGTATTACCCTTCTGGGCGGCATAAGTGCCAAATACATGGTCAGCAATTCAGTGCCTTGATGGATGCACAATCGGCTGTGCATCAACACGCAGTGGCATACAACCATCATACATCATCCTGCTCTGCGCCGCGTTCTCCTGCGTGCCTATACAATGCTCCTCACAGAGGAGTAGCAGCGTTCAGCGGCATAGCTTTGTGCAGTCGTTAGTCGCATGTTTGAGGGGATTCACTGCCGCGTCTGCCATGCGGTATCCACCTTCCCGTCCTTCCCCATCACGATGCTCATGACCATTGCAGTGACCATTGTGGTCACGCTGGTGCTGGCTTCCGTTGCGATGAACTTCATTACCTCCGAGAAGAAACTCGAACGCAAAATTGAACATCGATACGATGTTGCCGATGCGCAGTTCCGGCGTGAGATGTCGCTCATGATGGGTCCGGCTATCACCCCGGGAAACCGGATCGATGCCCTCCATAACGACGCACAGATTTTCCCCGCCATGCTGCGTGCGATTGCGGAAGCAAAACTATCGGTGACATTCGAGACGTACATCTACTGGAGCGGAGAAATCGGCGTCCGGTTTTCCGGTGTGCTGTGCGAGCGGGCGCGGGCCGGCGTTCCGGTGCATGTCACGCTCGACTGGGCGGGTAGCGTAAAAATGGATGACGCATTGATTGATGAAATGCGGAATGCCGGTGTCCAGGTGCACAAGTATCGACCGTTGCGCTGGTACAATCTCGGGCGGATGAACAACCGTACACATCGCAAACTGCTCGTGATTGACGGCCGTATCGGATTCACCGGCGGTGTGGGCATCGCCGACCAGTGGCAAGGCTCGGCCGGTGACCCGGAGCACTGGCGTGACACGCACTACCGCATTGAAGGACCGGCAGTGGCGCAGTTGCAGGCGGCCTACAACGACAACTGGATCAAAACCACAGGAGAAGTGCTCAACGGGGAATCCTACTTTCCGGAGTTGCACAACGTTGGGCTGTTGCATGCGCATATGTTCGTGGCGTCGCCGGCCAGCGGATCTGAAAGCATGCACCTCATGTTTCTGCTGGCAATCGCTGCAGCGTCGCACACAATCGATATTGCTGCGTCATACTTTGTGCCTGATGATCTGCTCATCAATGCGATTGTAGCGGCCACCCAACGCGGCGTGCGGGTGCGGTTGCTGGTACCCGGTCCGCACTCCGACTCATTCACCGTACGCGTGTCATCGAAGGCCGACTGGGGCACACTGCTCAAGGCCGGTGTGTCGATTTCCGAATATCAGCCAACGATGCTGCATACCAAACTGCTCATCATTGACGGTGAGTTCGTATCGGTGGGCAGCACCAATCTTGACATCCGCTCGCTACGACTGAATGACGAGGCCAGTCTCAACGTGTACGACCGCACGTTCGCGCAGCAGATGACGCGCGTGTTTGAGTCGGATCTCGAGGCGGGACTCGCCTACACGCACCAGATGTGGATTAAACGACCGTGGAGCGAACGACTGATGGAAACAGTACTGCTTCCGGTCAAGTCACAGATCTAGGACGTCCGCGTTCGTATTGTCTGGGCCACGGTGCAGTCACGCCAAGCGTGTGTGCCGCCATCAGCGGCCAGCGCGGATTCCGCAACAGTTCACGCGCCAGCAGTACAAGATCTGCTTCACCATGCTGCACGATGGCGTTGGCCTGTTCGGCTTCGGTGATCATGCCTACCGCCGCCGTGGCCACCTGTGCCTCGGCCCGGATGCGCGACGCAAATGGTACCTGATATGACGGACCAACAGGGATGGTGACGCCGGGGACCAGGCCACCCGATGAACAGTCCACCAGATCCACACCCACGTCCCGCAACAGCCTGGCCAGCGCGACCGACTGATCAGCATCCCAGCCGCCATCGGCCCAGTCGGTGGCGGAGATGCGAACGAACAACGGGTACTCGTGTGGCCAAACGGCACGAACGGACGTCGTCACTTCGAGCAGTAAACGCACGCGATTCTCGAAACTGCCACCGTACTCATCGGTGCGATGGTTGGAAAGCGGTGAGAGGAACTCATGCAACAGATAGCCGTGCGCCGCGTGCAGCTCCACCACTTCAAAACCGGCCGCGTACGCACGCAGTGTGGCGTCACGAAACGCGGCAACCACAGCCTGAATTCCCGCCGCGTCGAGCGCGACTGGCATGGGGTAGCTTTCCGAAAATGGCAGGGCACTGGGCGCCATCACGTTTACCCAACCGCCGTCGGCCACCGGTAGCGCACCACTGGGTTCCCACGGCCGGTGCGTACTGGCCTTCCGCCCGGCGTGCGCGAGTTGCACTCCGGGGGCAGCCCCATGCTCACGAATGAATGTTGTGATGCGACGCAACTCTGGAATATGTGCGTCGCTCCAGATCCCCAGATCATGCGGTGTAATGCGCCCTTCAGGCACCACCGCGGCTGCCTCGCTCATGACAAGTCCTGCACCGCCGGTGGCCAGCGAGCCCAGATGCACAAGGTGCCAGTCGTTGGCCA
Source organism: Gemmatimonas sp. (assembly GCA_011390805.1). Lineage (GTDB taxonomy): Bacteria > Gemmatimonadota > Gemmatimonadetes > Gemmatimonadales > Gemmatimonadaceae > JAABRT01. Next base: position 16,831 of record JAABRT010000023.1, read on the forward strand.
GACCGTCCACACTTGAGTACTGACACATGGCCGACACACCGATGCGGTTAGGCAGTGTGAGGGAGCGAAGCGTGAGCGGCGAAAAGAGTGCGGTCATGCAACAACCTTAACTCACTTCGACACCTTTCCAGAAGGCTACGCGGTTGGCCACCTGTTCGGCGCCAGCTTTCGGGGTGGGGTAATACCACACGGCGTCACGATTGTCCTTCCCGTCAACCCGCAACGTGTAATAGTGCGCGGTTCCCTTCCACGGGCAGGTGGTCTGGTGCGTGCTGTCTACCACGTATTCGCGGTGCAGCGCGTCGGCAGGGAAATAATGGTTACCCTCAACAATCACGGTGTCATCGCTTTCTGCGATCACAGCGCCGTTCCAGATGGCTTTCATGGTCAGTGGCCCTCAGGCGGTAACAGGTGTGGTGGGACGGAGCCAGGCAATCCAGAACCAGTCCTGGCTGTCTGTGTACAGGGTGTCAATGGTAAAGCCGCTGCCTTCAACCAGGGTTGTCAGCCGCGTCTCATCGTACTTGTAGGAGCACTCGGTGAGAATCGTTTCACCGGCTTCAAAGTGAAACGTCTGGCCGGCGAGTTGTACACGCTGCTCTTTCAACGACTTGAGGTGCATCTCAATGCGGCTGGCTTCGTCGTTAAAGAATGCCAGATGACTGAACGCATTGATATCAAACGAACCATCAAGATCACGATTCAGATGAGTGAGCGCATTGAGATTGAACGCGGCCGTGACACCGGCACTGTCGTTGTATGCCGCATGCAGGATGTCGGGGTCCTTGCGTCGGTCAACGCCGAGAATGAGACCACCGTCGTTGCCAACGGTGTGGCGTACGCGACGCAGGAATGCAGCGGCTTCGGTTGGATGAAAGTTGCCGATTGTAGAGCCCGGGAAAAATGCCACTCGGCGCGCCGCGCCCGGCACCACCGGCAACTCCAGCGGCTGCGTATAGTCGGCACATACCGGAATGATGCGTAGCGACGGATACTGCGCCGCGCGCTCCGTGGCGACCTGCAGCAACTGCTGCCGCGATACATCGACCGGTACGTACGCAATTGCAGACTGCAGCTGATCGAGCAGCAGTCGTACCTTCACGCCGGCGCCGCTGCCGTATTCCACCAGTGCCGCGTGTGGTCCAACCTGTGCCGCCAGCTCGCCGGCGTGCTTTTGCAGAATGCCGAGCTCAGTGCGCGTCGGGTAATACTCGGGCAGTTGACAGATGTCTTCAAACAGCTGCGCCCCGGCCGCGTCGTAGAACAACGCGGGTGGCAGGGTCTTGTTCTCTGACGAAAGTCCTTTGAGCGCAGCCGCGCGCAGCGATGGTGGCATGCCGTGATCGCGAGGCGCGGCGGCTGGCGCGCGCTGCTGTCGGATCGCGCCGCTCATGCGTCGGCCGCCAGTCGCAGTCCGGTAAACTGCCAGCGCGTATCGCTTGGAAAGAAGTTGCGGTACGTGTGCCGTGCATGACTGTGTGGTGTCGCACACGAGGCGCCGCGAAGAACCCATTGATCGCACATGAACTTGCCGTTGTATTCGCCGATCGCGCCGGCTGAAGGTTTGAATCCCGGATAGGCGACGTACGCGCTCTGGGTCCATTGCCAGGCGTCACCGAACAGCTGCTGCATGCCGGTGACGTTGTCAGCCAACGGATGCAGCGTGCGGCTCTCCGCAAAACGACCTTGCATCGGGGATTGTGATGCCACCACCTCCCACTCCGCTTCTGTGGGAAGCCGGTAGCCTGCCCAACGTGCGAAGGCATCGGCCTCGAAGTAACTCAGGTGCGTGACCGGGGCATGTGGCAACACCGGTGCGTCACCACTGAGCGTGAACTCAAACCATGCACCATCCCGCTTCTCCCAGTACAGCGGCGCCTGCCACCGCCCGGCTTGCACGGTGCTCCAACCATTGCTCAACCAGAGTGTGGGCTGCCTGTAGCCACCGTCGGCAATGAACGCCGCGTACTCCGCGTTGGTCACGAGACGTGTGGCGAGTTGTGCCGCCTGCACATACGTGTTGTGGGCCGGACCTTCGTTGTCGAAGGCAAACGCGTCACTGTGGTGCCCGATGCGATAGACCCCCTCACTGATCGACTGCCATGCCTGCGGCTGAGCGGCCGGTGACGTAAGCGCAACATCGCGATAGGCGGGGCGCATCGGGTTGGTCCAGAACACATGCTTGATGTCGGTAACGAGCAGCTCCTGGTGCTGCTGTTCGTGATGCAGCCCGAGCTCCAGCACTGCCCAGGCCGGATGCTCCTGATCATTGGCGATGTGTTCGCACAGTGCGAGCACCGCGTCATCGACATACTCGCGATAGGCAAACACTTCTGACACGGTTGGTCGCGTTACCAGACCGCGCTGCGCACGGCAGTGTCGCTCGCCCGCCTGCACGTAGTACGAGTTGAACAGAAACGCGTAGCGGGGATTGAGCGCGCTGTAGGATGGCGAATGAGGTGCCAGCAGGAAGGTCTCAAAAAACCAGCTCGTGTGCGCCAGATGCCATTTGGTTGGACTCACGTCCTCCATGCTCGACACGACATAATCTTCGGTCTCGAGCGGCTGACACAGCGACACAGTGGCCGCGCGAACCGCACGAAAGCGGTCTGTTAATGACGAAGGCGCCAGTGCAGCCGGGCGTTCAAGGGTACCGGAGGTCATAAGCACATGCGAAAAAAGTGATCGAGTCCAGACTAGACGTATTCCAATATCAACGGCTAGGTTCCCGCGAGCGCCGCTCTGCTCCGCGACCAACCAGGAACCGATTGTGACATTTGCACTCGAAGCAGACCGCTTACGCCACACATTCGGTGCGGTAACCGCGCTCGACAATGTCAGTGTGCGCGTCGCTTCGGGCGAGCTGTTGGCAGTGGTGGGCGAAAGCGGATCAGGAAAATCTACGCTGTTGCGCGCATTTAACCGGATGATTGACCCGCAGCATGGATTGGTCCGCGTTGAGGGAGACGATGTGAAGGCCATCTCCGCCGTCACACTGCGCCGTCGCATTGGATATGTGCCGCAAAATGGCGGCCTCATGCCACATTGGCGAGTGTTGCGCAACGTCGCGCTTGTCCCGCAGCTCAATAATGTAACGCAATCGTTGCAGTCTGCGCGCGAAGCGTTGCAGCTGGTGGGTTTGCCCGCGGATACATACGGCGATCGATTCCCGCATCAGTTGTCAGGCGGTCAACGGCAGCGCGTCTCAATTGCTCGCGCGCTGGCCGCACAGCAGTCTATTGTGTTGCTCGACGAACCATTCGGTGCACTCGACGCGATTTCACGTGGTCAGCTGCATGAATCGTTTGCTGCACTTCGCACAACACTCAGTTTTACGGCGGTGCTGGTCACGCATGATCTGGCGGAAGCGGCGCTGCTGGCCGATTCGATAGCGGTGATGCGTGAGGGTCGCATTGAGCAGCAGGGCACATTCCATGCACTGCGTGACGCGCCTGCCACACCATACGTCGCCATGCTCTTGAAGCAGGCCTTGCAGTCGGCAGCATCGCTGGGCGCTCGCGCATGACACAACATGCCGCGCAGACGGTGGGGGACAAAGCACAGTGGCTGTCGGGACGGCGTCGGCCGAGGCGGACGATGTTACCCGCCTTCGCCAGCATGTTCCCGGGCATTTTCATGATCATGTTCCTGAGCACGTTTCTGCTGGTAGACCGAGCGCACGCGAACACGCGTACACTCGACGCGCGCACGTCGAGCACGCGCGCGTACCAGATGCCCGCCGAAGATGCACAGGTGGATTCCACGCCCGTGGTGGTGGCGTCAAAGCCCTTCGGAGAGTCGTACCTGCTGGCCGAAATGTTCGCTCAGCTGCTGGAAGCCCGTGGCTTCGCTGTTGACCGACGCCCGGGTCTGGGCTCAACCGAAGTTGCGTTCGCAGCGCTGCGCACCAGTGCAATCGATGTATATCCCGAGTACACCGGCACCGGATTGGTGGCGATCCTGCGTGATTCGGCCAGCGATGCGATGCGTGAAGACCCGCGTCTGGCCTACCGATACGTGGCCGAGCAGTTCGCGCGGCGCTATCAGGTGCGGTGGTTGCCGCCGCTTGGTTTTTCCAATGGATACGCCATTGCGGTACGTCGTGCGACGGCCGACAGCTTGCAGCTTCGTACCTTGTCCGATCTGGCCGTGCGCGGCTCAGGCTTGAAGGCGGGATTCACCGCTGATTTTATCGGGAGAGGTGACGGGTTCGTTGGATTGCGGCAGGCGTACGGCCTGCAGTTATCCGACGTGCGACCGCTCACACCAGCGGTGAAATACCAGGCGCTTTCGTCAGGCGCTGTGGATGTAATCGATGGCTACGCCACCGACGGACTGCTGGCTGCCTTCAATCTGGTCACACTGGTTGATGACCGGAGTTTTTTTCCACCGTACGATGCGGCTGCGCTGGTGTCGCCCGATATTGCAGGATCGCGTCCTCAAGTGATTGCCGTGCTTTCCGAGCTGAGCGGCAGAATCCTTGAGCAGGATGTGCGACGGTGGAATGAGCGCATTGAGGTAGACCGCGCACAGATTGCCGATGTTGCGCGGTTGGCGCTGGTGCAGTTGGGAATGATTGCCGATGGTACAAACAGCGCGAGTGAGGCGGCGGCGCTCGCGTCGGAACGTACTGATGCGACATTGCTGCAATATTTCTGGAATCGTCGCGCGGAAACGCTGCGTCTCGCCGGTGAGCACACAATGCTGGTAGTGGTTTCGCTCACCGCGGCTTTGCTGGTGGCGCTTCCTTTGGGCGTACTGCTCACGCGCGTTCCCAACATTGCGACATGGGTGCTGCAGTTGCTGGGCGTAGCCCAGACTGTTCCTTCCATTGCACTGTTGGCGTTCATGATTCCGCTGTTTGGTATCGGTGTGACGCCGGCGCTGGTAGCGCTGTGGGTATACGCCCTGCTCCCGATGGTGCGCGCGACGTACAGCGGTGTCGCCGCTGCCGATCCCGAAGCAGTGCTCGCAATCAAGGCGCTGGGCACAACACAATGGCAACGGCTGTGGTGGATTCAGTTGCCGCTGGCCACACCGGCTGTGCTCGCCGGTGTGCGCACCGCTGCGGTGATTACAGTTGGCGCGGCAACGCTCGCCGCATTCATTGGAGCCGGGGGACTCGGTGAACCGATTGTGACCGGGCTTGGGCTGGCTGACAGCCGACTGGTGTTGTCCGGCGCCATTCCTGCAGCACTCTTGGCAATTATCGTGGACGCGGTGTTGGGGCTGGTGGAACGTGCGGTTGCGCCGGCGCATCGCAGATAATCACGCGAGCAAGTGTATCGCATGAGATGCACGTCAATGAACTTTCGCTGCGTGTGCGTGTATAAAGACACATCGCGGGAAACAATACGCGTGCATCTCAAGTCAGGAGTGTTGTTATGAATGAAGCCATTATGAAGGGCAATTGGAAAGAAATGAAAGGCAAAGTCCGTGAGCAGTGGGGCAAGCTGACCGACGATGACCTTGATGTCATTGCAGGCAAGCGGGACCAGCTCGTCGGTAAGTTGCAGCAGTCGTATGGCAAGACCAAAGAAGATGCTGAAAAGGAAGTTGCTGCATTTGAACAGCGAGCCGATCTATCGAATGCCTCACAAACGGAACGCGTCGGCGCCTGAATCAGGAGTGGTACCGGCGAAGTACACAGCAATCAAACCACCCCGCCCGCGAGCGGGGTGGTTTTTTGTGCGTCACGCACATGCTGCACTGGTCCTGCTGCTCGCCGCATGCGCTGGCCAAACGACGACATCTCCGCCACCACCACCACCGCCGCCCGGACCGGCGCCGCTGCCCAGTTACAGCAACCCGTGTGTTGTGACGCGCATTTACGACGGTGACACCTTTGCCTGCACCACGAGCTCCAACACACCACCGGTGGTGGTGCGGTTGCTGTATGTCGATGCGCCGGAGAGTGCACAGCGGCTGGGTCCGCTCAGCACCGCGATTCTGCGCGACGCGCTGCCGATAGGCGGCACGGTTGGCCTGCGGTTCGACACTGATTCACTTGATTCCTTCGGTCGAACGCTGGCATGGGTTGAAACGCCACGGTTCCCGAATCTGAACGTGTGGATGGCCCAGGACGGGTGGGTGACAGACCTCATCATCGCACCCAACACCGCGCTGGCTGCGGTGGTGCGAAGCGGCGTAAACAGCGCCCGTGCAGCACCCCGCGGATTGTGGGCGCGTGGATTTGCCGCGTGTCTGCCGTCAGCCTTCCGTCGGGGTAGCTGCAACGACTGACTGCAACTCCGCGGTGACAGTATCGCCAACCTTGATGCTGCCCGGGGCTTCATGCGTTGCATTCATGCCAAACATCACCTTTCCGCCGGCCGCCCGACGATACGTCGCAAGCGTCCTGAGCGGTTCAACGCCCTGAGCGAGTGTTGCTGGATCAATTGTGGTCACCACACAGCGCGGGCAGGGCGATCCAAAACTGATTGCCACATCACCCACCCTGGCGTGCGACCAACTGTCCTCAAGGTGCGGCTCTGCCGTATTGACAACAATGTTTGCTCGGAAGCGATCAAGGCTCACGGGCGGCTCATCGGCAACGTGCAGCCTGTCATTGAGTGCATCGAGACTCGCAGTGCCCAGCACCAGCAGTGGAGCGCCATCGGTAACTGCGACACCCCGATCGGCGTACGGCACGCTGCCCGCGTATTTCGCGGCCAGTGGCCGATGCGATCGCGGCGTCATGTGAACGAGCCTGCACGACACGCCGAGCGCGGTGGAGCACCACTGTGCGGCCGCGTCGCCGGCGTCCGCCATCTCGAGCGCATCGTCCCAACACTGCACTGTGCGATGCGGCGCGTCTGCCGATACATGCGTCACGACCAGGGGTGGTAATCCGGCGGCATTAAGCGTCAGCGGTGAATCTGCGCGCACTCCCCCGTCGTCACGAACAGGCAGCAACGCTACCAGTTGCGCCAAACCGGCGACCTCACGCGGTGTGATCACAACGCCGTGCTCATCGACCAGCATCCAGCGACGATCGCCGATTGCGCCCAGTGCATCGAGGTGCATCACGGGTACTGCGACCGGTCGCGCTCCCTTGAGTGGATGCACAAAGAGCGAGTGAACGGTTGGTGGTGCTGCGGTTGGCCGCTCGGCCGGTGCACCGGTCGCCATCAACGGGTCCGTGCCAACGCGTTTTGCACGCTTACAAACTCACCGACGTTTTCCATGGTGAGCAAACCAACCAGCGTACCAAGCGAAAGCACGGGCATGGTACGAAGTGGCGACCCCTGCATGCGCAACAACGCTTCGTCAAGCATTTCATCAGCGTCGGCAAGCAACACATCACGCTGCATCACATCAACAACCCGTTGCTGGCTGCCATAGCCAGCGCGTGCACCATCAGTTTGCGAGGCCAGCGCGGTGAGCAATGACTGCCGTGTGAGCACACCAACGACCCGCGCACCATCTGTCACCGGAAAGTCCTGCTGACTTCCCGCCAACAGGAGTTCCACCGCACGGGAGAGTGGGTCTTCGGGCGCAAGCGCACGAAAATCGGTGATCATTGCTGATGACACCTTGATGCCGTCCAGTGTGCCTTTGAGCGTAGCCGCCACCGACTCCTGCGACGCACCAAGCCAGACAAATACGGCAATCAACATCAGAAACGGATTGGAGTAGAAACCCAGAATCGCAAAGCCTACGGCAAACAGCTTGCCTACTGTTGCTGCGCTTCGGGTTGCCCGCGCGTAGTTCATGCGCATGGCCAGCAGCGCACGCAGTACACGCCCTCCGTCCATGGGGAATGCCGGAAGCATGTTGAAGACCACAAGCAGCACGTTCACTGCCATCAAGCGCTGCAGCCAGCCCGGCCCGGCAGCACTTTCGTCAAATACCAAGGCATTGAAGACGAGCGGTTGCCCAAATGCGGTGAGCACAATCGCCAGCAGGATCACGATGACCACATTGACGGCCGGTCCCGCCAGTGCAACAGCGAGCTCCTGTGACGGCTTTTCGGGCATGCGTTCCAACCTCGCCACTCCTCCAATGGGCAGCAGCGTGATATCGCGCGTGCGCACACCGTAGCGCCGGGCCATGAGCGCGTGTCCAAACTCGTGCAACACCACGCACAGGAAGAGGGCGAGCAGGAAACCCACCCCGCTTACGACCGCCGGTACACTCTTTGAGGATGACCAGATCGAAAGGCCAATCCACACCAACAGGGCGATGAACGTGAGGTGGATCTGCACGCGAATACCGGCGATGCGGCCCACCGAGAGCGACCATTTCATGCACGTAACCGTCAAAAGAAACTGTGCCCGCTGCAGCCGTCGATTAGCGCTGCCATCAGGCGCTGCGTCGCGACCATTGCCTGTGAAATATAGCCGCCGGTTACGACCTCCCTGCGCGCGTCCACAATCGGTAGCTTGCGGTATGCCGCATTCCGCCATGCACCCGCGATTGTTTCCGCCTGCATCACTCCAGCGACTGTGAAACGCAGAACGTTCCTGGTGGCTGGACTCGCCGGCACCGGCGCACTGCTGTTCGGCTGGAGCGTGCTGCCGCCCAGACAACGCCTGATCGGCTCGGCCCTGCCTGAGGTGCCAAACGGCACGCTGGCGCTCAATGGGTACGTGGCCATTGCGCCAGACGACACTGTGACGGTGTTCGTGCCAAAGGCCGAGATGGGGCAGGGTGTGCATACTGCAATCGCGATGCTGCTGGCCGAAGAGCTGGACTGTGCGTGGTCGCGGGTGCGAGTGCAGCACAGTCCGATTGATCGCATTTATGCCAACCTTGCGGTGGCTCGCGATGCGGTGCCTTTGCACCCCGATGACGATGCACTGCTCATGCGTTCCGTTGGCTGGTTCAGCGACAAGATCATGCGCGAAGTGGGCGGCATGATCACCGGTGGCTCAACGAGCGTGCGTGATTTGTGGAACCCGGTGCGCGATGCTGGCGCGCTGGCACGCGCCACACTGGTGCAGGAGGCCGCTCGGCGATGGGATGTGGCCCCTGAGTCGTGCACGGTTGCCGAGGGGGTGATTACCAGTGGACAACGCGCGGTACGGTTTGGTGAGCTGGTGCAGGGTGTCACCGAGCTTGAACCAGCGTCGCGTTACTCGCGAAAAGCACCGGAAGCATATTCGATTGTCGGGCGCGCTACGCCACGATTGGAGTCTGCCGAGAAAAGCGACGGGACCGCGACGTTTGGCATTGATGTGCGCGTTGATGAGATGCTGTACGCCGCAATTACCATGGCACCGGTCATAGGCGCGTCGGTGCGTTCTGTGAACACTGATGCCGTCACAACATTGCCGGGCGTTACGGCTGTGGTGCCCGTGCGCGCACTCAACGGCTGTCCGGAAGGAGTTGCAGTTGTTGCAGACAGCTGGTACAGAGCGCAGCAGTGTTTACCCAAACTCTCCGTGCAATGGGATGAGGGACCGAATGCGTCGCTGTCCAGTGATGCCATTACTGCGCAGCTGCGCGCTCAGGCGGCTCAACCCGGTGGGCGATCGTTTCGCGACACCGGCAACGTAGACGATGCACTCGCGGTGGCCAGCCAGACCGTGACCGCAACCTACGATGTGCCGTATCTCGCGCACACGACGATGGAGCCTCCCAACTGCACGGTGCGATTTCGTGTTGACCGCGCCGATGTCTGGGTAGGTACGCAAGTACCTACACAAGCCCGCGCGGCGGTGGCTGGCATTCTGGGTATTGATGAATCAAAGGTCATCATGCACGTGCAGCTGCTCGGCGGTGGTTTTGGTCGACGGCTGGATATCGATTTCATTGCACAGGCAGCACAGATCGCGCGTGCGGTGCCGGGTCGCGCTGTGCAGCTGATCTGGAGTCGTGCCGATGACGTGCAGCATGACTTCTACAGGCCGGCGTGTGCTTCGGTGATGACTGCTGCGCTTGACAGCAGCGGAGCGCTGTTGGCGATGCGAGCGTCAAGTGCGAGTCAGTCGATCGTGGGCGCGTATGGAGCACGCAACGGCGTTGCCGCGGCAAAGTTCGACCTGCACAAGTCTACTGCCGAGGGAATGTTTGATCAGCCGTATGCCGTTCCGGCCTTTGATGTGCGGCATCATGTCGTGCAGCTGCCGGTACCCATCGGGTACTGGCGGGCGGTGGGTCATTCACATCAGGCGTTTTTTCTTGAGAGCTTTATTGATGAGATCGCACACGCCGCCGGCCATGATGCGATTCATTTCCGTGGCCGGCTGCTCGCCCACCATGCACGGGCGTTGCGCGTGCTGGAGCTGGCCGCTGAGCGCAGTCAATGGAGTACGACACCGGCAGCGGCACCGGATGGTGCACGTGTGGCGCGTGGTGTTGCGCTGCATCGGTCTTTCGGGACAATCGTCGCGCAGGTTGCGGAGATTTCGCTCAGTCCGGCGCGGGAGATTCGCGTGCACCGTGTGATTTGTGTGGTGGACTGTGGTCTGGCAGTGAATCCCGACGGTGTCGCGCAACAGATGGAGAGCGGGATAGTGTATGGTCTGTCGGCTGCGCTGCACGGCGAGATTACCATTGCCAACGGCCGTGTGAGCCAGCGCAACTACGACACGTACAAGGCGCTGCGGCTGCATGAATCGCCGGTGGTAGAAACGCACATTGTGCCGTCAATGGAAGCGCCGGAAGGTATCGGAGAGACCGGGCTGCCACCGATTGCACCGGCGGTTGCCAACGCGCTGTTCGCCCTCACCGGTGAGCGGGTGCGACAGCTGCCGTTGCGTGTGAGTACCGGGACCGGGGCCGAATAATGCAGAACCGCACCACGATTCGTGTGAACGGGCGTGACATCAACGTTGATGCAGTGCCTGATACGCCATTGCTGTGGGTGTTGCGTGAGCAGCTTGCCCTGACCGGTACCAAGTTTGGCTGCGGTGCTTCACAGTGCGGCGCTTGCACGGTGCTCGTGAATGGCGAGCCCGTACGCAGTTGTGTGACGCCGCTGGCCGCGGTGGCGGCGCAGTCGGTGCAGACAATTGAAGGTGTGCAGACGGGCGCCGACGCACGCATTGCCCGGGCGTTGCATGCTGCCTGGGTCGCTCACGGTGTGCCGCAGTGCGGATATTGTCAGTCGGGGATGCTCATGTCGGCCGTTGCGTTGCTCACGGGAAACAGCAATCCGACCGATGCAGAAATCGACGCCGCCTTCACCGGGCACATTTGTCGGTGCGGCAGCTACCAGCGATTGCGCGCAGCGGTGCACACCGCCGCGCGTGAACTGCGCTGATTGATTGTGGCTCGCGGTCTCACGCGTGGCTTAACGCGCCGGCGACCGTACCACGCGTCCGTCCTGTATAACGGTGTGCACGTCACGCAGCGCTGCAATGGAAACGCTTGGATCGCCGCGCACCACGAGCAGATCTGCTACAGCACCCGTTGCGATGACTCCGAGTGGTGCGCCGACATCAAGCAGCTTGCCGGCGGTTGATGTTGCAGAGATGATCGCCTGCATGGGCGTGAGTCCGTATGTCACCATGATTTCCAGTTCGCGTGCATTGTCGCCGTGCGTGAATACGCCCACGTCGCTGCCGTTGGCGATGGTCACACGCGCGTCGATCGCGGCTTTGATTGATGCCCGCTTGGCACGGATGCGCGCCGGCTCCTGATCAACCCCCGGACGCCATCCGCCGTATTGCGTGATGGCGTGACCGGCGGCTACGGTGGGCACCAGCACCACCCCGCGCTCGCGCATAAGCGCAAATATTTCCGCATTGCCACCATCACCGTGTTCGATCGTCTGCACGCCGGCCATCGTGGCCCGGCGCATTCCCTCGGCGCTTGATGCATGTGCAATGACCGGCCTCCCGCTCGAGTTGGCCACGGCTACCGCCGCCTGCAGCTCTTCAACCGTGAACGCCGGTTCAGCCGACCCTGCAGGTCCCCATCGGTAGTCGGCGTACACCTTGATCACATCCGCTCCCCGGGCGATCTGACCGCGCACGACTGACACCAGGTCGGGCAGGTTGCCCGCCGCTTCTGCTGCAACGGGAATGTCAATCTCGGGGGCAAATCCACGCGGTGCGTAGCTGCCGCGCATCACAATCGCCTGTTCGGCGACAATCAATCGCGGACCGCGAATGACACCTTTGGTGAGCGCGTTGCGCAGTCCCACATCGAGGCTGCCTGCGCCTTCAGTGCCCAGATCACGCAGGGTGGTGAATCCCGCATCGAGTGTGGCCGCCAGATGCACCGTGGCGCGGGCGGCGCGTTCTCCCCAGGCTTCCCGCAGTACCTGATCCTCCCACGGCACTTCGTTGTATGGGTGGAGCAGGACATGCGAATGCAGGTCGATGAGGCCGGGCAGCAGCGTTGTACCGGGAAGCGCAATGATCCGGGTGTTGGCAGGGAGACGCAGCGAGTCGCGCGCACCAATCGCCGTAATCCGGTTACCCGTGATCAGTACCGCCACCCCCTCGCGTGGCGCATCGCTGGCTCCGTCAATGATCCGGTCAGGAAGCAGCAACAGCGATTCCGTCGTATCCGCCGCGCGCTGCGCCTCAAGAGTCGGGAACGGCACGACAGACACCGCGAGCAGCGAGCAGATGGCGAGCTCAACGACACCCACGTTGTTTTCGATGCGTGTGGCCATGATGGCGATGGATCGAAGCGTGCCCGTGAGATACGTGAGAGGAGAACGCATGGATGCCTTTCGGTCGTGGGAAGCGAACAGGTAGTGGCGATCAGAGATTGGGACGAGGTGCGGACGAAAGCTGGTCCCGAAGTGCGGGCGTGTCCACTTCGTGTGCATTCGGGTGTACGACGCGAGTGAGCGGCGTGATCACTGTTATGCGCTCAATGATCCAAGCGAAGTTGGCTGTTGCTCACTGGACGTAGAGCACTCCAGACCACACTTTCGAGTAGCCGAATGTGGGCGATTTATCCGGCGGCGGGACATCGCCGTACCTATGGAGTCCGACCATGCCAGAGCGCTCTGCACAAGACGCCGCACTTGACGCCCGAATCAAGCCGCGGGACGATGAAATCGATGTGTACGGACTAACGCATAAGGGGCTCGTACGTCAGGACAATCAGGATCATTTCCTGTTGGCCTCAATACACAAGCGTGTGCAGGTGCTGCAAACGAGCCTGAGTGTGTCCGAACGTGAAGTGCTCTCCGATGAGCGTCTGGCGTTTCTGGCCATGATCGCCGACGGTGTGGGTGGTGGTGAGGGCGGTGAGCGGGCCAGTGCGACCACTCTTGAAGTTGCGACGCAATACTTCACCGCCAGCACCGATTGTTATTATCGGGCAGACGGTACCGATCAGGCGTTCATCGATGTGCTGCAGGAGGCCGCGCTCAAGTGCCACGAGGCGGTGCTGGCGCGCGCGCAGGACGAAGGACATGGTCGCACCATGGCGACCACACTCACGCTATGGATGGGGGTGTGGCCTTCGTATTACCTGCTGCAGGTTGGTGACTCGCGTTACTATCTCTATCGCGACGGCGAACTCACTCAGATCTCTCGCGATCAAACCATGGCGCAGGATCTGGTTGACGAAGGAGTGCTCACGCGCACCGTTGCCGCCCGCTCACGCTACGCCAACATTCTCTCCAGTGCGATTGGTGGACAGCACGCGCTCCCGGTGATCACACGACTGCAGGCCGACTGGCACAACGTGCATCTGCTGTGCACTGACGGGCTCACCAAGCACGTACCGGACGAACTGATTCGAGAGCGTCTGGCCCACATGACGTCTTCAAGACAGGTGTGCGAGCAGTTGTTGCAGGACGCGTTGGATGGCGGCGGCACGGACAATGTGAGTATCGTGGTAGGGCGCGCGGTCCCTCGGCAATAGGCTCGGGTCGCGCCCGCATTCCCTTGTCCTGATTCCACATGCTGTCTGCGCACACCTCACGCACGCTGCGTGCATTCCTGGCCGCCGGATTTGCAGCGGCGTCTGTCGGCGTCACCGCACCCACGCTTGCCCAGCACACCGCAGGCTCGCCTTCGGCGTTCGATTTGTCGGGCGACTCGCCGTGGCCGGCCATCCGGCAGGAACGCATCCGCACACTGCTTCCCGCCGCCATGCAACGCGCCAACGTTGATGCGTGGGTCATCATCGTGCGTGAAAACGCGAATGATCCACTGGCGCTGCATGTGGGCGGAGAGAATGCCGGCGCACCGTCGTCCATCCTGTTCCTGCGTGATGGAGCACAGGTACGCTCGTACATCTTTGCCGGTTTTGGTGAAGTGATTGCGCTGCGGGAACTGGCGGTGCACGACTCGGTGATTGCCTACAGTGCAGAGTCGGGTGGCCCGCTTGGCGAGGTCGCGGCGAGACTGCGCACCAGCAATCCGGCGCGCATTGCGATCAACAGTGGAAATCTTGCGATGGCTGATGGTCTGTCAGCCACACAAAAGGCGGCGCTGGAACGTGCGCTCGGGGCGGAGTTGTCCGAGCGGTTGGTCTCGTCAGCCGAATTGGTGAGTTACTGGCTCGACAAAAAGCTGCCCGCTGAGGTGGCCATCATGCGGCAGGCTGCAGTGCTCACTGAACAGCTCGAAAAAGAAGCTTACGCAACGGTGATTCCGGGGACCACGCGCGACAGCGACCTGGCGCGCTTTCTCAAGCGTCGCATGCGCGAGCTGGCGGTGGAAGATGGGTGGTCACCGGCGCAGAACCCGAGTGTGAACTCAGGTCCCGATCGTGGTCACTCACACGCGTCAAACCGTGTGATTGAACACGGCGACGTGATTCAGATTGACTTTGGCATCAAAGTATTCGGTGTGTGGGGCACCGACATCCAGCGATTTGCCTATGTGCTCAAACCGGGCGAAACACGTGCACCCGACGACGTGCAAGCCAAATGGCTTGCGGCCCGTCGCGGCAACGAGGCGGCGTTTGCGATGATGCGACCGGGAGTGACCGGTGCTGAAGTGGATTCAGCGCAGCGTGTGGTGATGAACCGCGAGGGATCGGCCAGCGTGCCGTGGGGAACGGGTCATTCCGTGGGCTATTGGGCGCACGATGTGGGTCCGTCGCTGAATCGCTACAATCGCCGCTCACTTGAGCCCGGACACACCTTTGCCTTTGACGGTTTTTTTGCGTGGACACTGCCGGGCGGCACCGGC
Source organism: Gemmatimonas sp. (assembly GCA_011390805.1). Lineage (GTDB taxonomy): Bacteria > Gemmatimonadota > Gemmatimonadetes > Gemmatimonadales > Gemmatimonadaceae > JAABRT01. The sequence goes on from JAABRT010000023.1 coordinate 31,887, forward strand.
AAGTGGGGCGAGGGGAGCAAGACCATCTCGGTTGAGGAGATGGTCGTGATCACGGAAACCGGCGCCGAATACCTGGTACCGCCGCAGCAGGAACTGATTCTGATTGGTGCCAGGCAGGGCGATCTCAGATAACATCAGCGCGCACTACGGCCTGCCCCGGTCGTTGGCCAGCGAGCGGTAATACTCCTCCACCAGCGCCCGATATTCGGCGGGCACCGGAGCGCCGGCACCCAGTGCGGGGCGGTTACCGGCGCCCAGTCCGTAGCTGCGGAAGAGCGCAAACTCAAATGTCTTGAGTCCTTCAATCACCGACGCCTGCAACTCGGCCAGTCCTTTGGGATCGCCGATGAGCGCCCCGCTTTCGAGGCGTCGAAGGTCACCGATGGCGCGATCGAGATCACGCACATCCACTCCCTGAGACGCCAGCTCCCGGCGAAGGGCTTCGGCGTTCTGCCTGCGCAGTCTGAACTCGCCGCGCGCCTGAGACGCGTCGCCCGATGGTCGTCCGTCGCTGCGTGCACCGGTCAGAGCGCCACCGCGCTGGCTCTGGCCGCCCTGTCCGCCATCACCCTGCTGTTGGCCTTGGCCTTGGCCCTGCTGCCCTTGCCCCTGCTGGCCTTGCCCCTGCTGGCCTTGACCCTGCTGGCCCTGGCCCTGCTGCCCTTGACCCTGCTGGCCCTGGCCCTGCTGACCTTGCCCCTGCTGGCCCTGGCCCTGCTGCCCTTGGCCCTGCTGCCCTTGCCCCTGCTGGCCCTGCCCCTGCTGGCCTTGCCCCTGCTGGCCCTGCCCCTGTTGCCCTTGGCCCTGCTGGCCTTGCCCCGATTGACCGCTCCCCATCGTGTCCCGCTGGCCGCCCTGCTGCTCGGCCAAACGGTCACGCAGCGACTCCAGGCCGCGCACCAGATCGCGCGCCTGTTCCAGCGTGCGTTCCTGCTGGCGACTGGCCGACTCTTCCGTCAGCGCGCGCTGTGCGCCGCTCAGCTGCGAGGTGACGTCACCGAGCAACTCGGTGATCTGTTCTTCGAATCCTGCCGCATACTCCGGCGAACCTCCGCGCACCACATTGCGCGAATACTCAATGCGATCGCGCAACCGCTGCTCACGCATGACTTCGGTGGCCGCACTCAACGCACGTGATGCCTCCGGCTGCTCACGACGCGCCTCGCGCGCCAGTCGATCGGCTTCGGCTTCAAGACGCGCCACATCACTCGCCAACGTCTGCTTGCGCTCGTCAAGACGACGCAACTGCTCAAGGCGCTCCGACGGTGTGCCACCGCCCAGCCCCTTTACCGCCGCTTCCATTTCACGCTGACGCGACTCGAGCTCGCGCGCGCGTTCGGCCAGGCGCTGCACACCCTGATTCACATTGTCCGAGCGCGTCTGTTCGAGTCCGCGCGCCGCACGGTTGAGTTCTTCCAGCGCTTCATTGCCCTGCGCGGATGAACCTGCCGCCGCTTGCCGCATCGCATCAGCCGCCTGCTGCAATCGCTGCGCGGCGTTCTGCAGCTCAGGCGAGTTCTGCTCGCGTGCCAGTCGCTCAAGCCGGCGTGCCTCTTCTTCGGCCTGACGCGCCATTTCGCGCTGCGCCTGACCACCGCCGCCTCCGCCACTGGCCTGCTGCCCCAGTCGCTCCGACAACTCCTGCTGCATGCGCTGCAGTCGTTCGTTCTCCTGCTGCTGCCGACTCGCCAGCTGCTTCAGACGCTCGAGTGTTTCGTCGACTTCCTGTTGCGCAGCCTGCTCCGACGACTGCTGCACGGCCTCGTATTGATTGCGCAGTTTGTCCGTTTGCAGCTCAAACAGATCGGCCAGGTCCTCGGCGCTGCTGCCACCACCACCGCCGCCGCCTCCGCCGCCACCCTGCTGATCCATTTGCACTTGCACGTCGCGATACAGCGCCTGTGCACGCTGTGCGTGTTGCAGTGCCTTCTGTTCCGTGGGCAACGCCGCGCCACCCTGTCCGCGTCCAAGGATTTCCTCAGCTTCCGCCATCGCTGCGGCAGCGGCTGTCAGCTCGGCCTTGATTAACGCAAACGTGGTATCGCTGGCACTCACCCCACGTGCTTCCAACTGACCAATGAGCGTTTTGACGTCATCCTTTACGCGACCCTGCGCAATGGTAAGCGTGGTCAGATCGGTGCTGCGCTGACGAGCGGTGCGTGTGGCGCTGTCGCGCTGCCAGTTGAATGTACCGGCTACAATCTCGCGCTGACGGGCTACAAATCCATCAGCCGATTCTCCGCCGCCGCCTCCACCTCCGCCACCACCGCCACCCTGTTCGGCCTGACGGTAGTTGCGGTTAAACGGACGCACCTCCAGAAAGTACACATCGCTGGTGCCCTCGTTGCCGGCGCCATCGCGTGCCACCACGTTGTACGCAATCAGGTCGCCCGGCTCAAGCGTCTGCTCCTCGAGATACAACGTATGCGCTGCACTGACTTCGTCGGCGTCACGTCGCGCCGTTTGCATGATCGACACACGCTGCTCTTCGCCACCGTTTACGCGGTAGCGCAGTTCAAGCGAAGTCACGCCGTAGTCGTCATCAGCCTGGGCGGCAATCGTCACTTCTTCCAGTGACGTGACTTTGGTGTCGCGTCCCGGAGATTCGATGCGCACAATCGGTGCACGATCGGCAATGGCATCGACTGCATACTGCACACCGCCCGGCACATCGCGTCCGTCTTCGGACACAAGATCCACGCGGTAGAATCCGGTCTTCGCAATACGGAACTCCCCGCTCCATTCGCCACTGCTGTCGGCCACAAACGGAATCGGGTCGCCTTCGTCAAACCGAAGCGATCCGCTGCGCACAGTACGCGACAACTCGGGAATCACGCGAACACGCGTTCCTACAACAGCTGCCACATCACCACTGCTCTCAATGCGCTCCGGCGGCAAACCGGTGTACGCCGGGTAGGTGAGTTCGAGCGTGATCGACTTTACGGCCGGCAGATCGCTCACCTTGAGCGTGTACACCTCCGAACGAATGCCGTCCGACTCCACGTAGTACTCAGTGGGGCTGATGATATCAAACAGTCGCGACGTGAAGGCGCCCTGGCCGGCGCCGGTACTGTCCACACCGCCCTCTGGCTGCATGGGCAGTCGAATCCACTCCGATGAGGAATCGGCGCGGAAGACAAGCTCTGCACCATCAGCATTGAAGTTCACCAGTCCGGCGCGCACATCGAGCGCCCCGCCGCGCGGCACGGTGATGTTACCGGGCTCGACACTCACCGATCGTACAACAGAGGCAGCTTCGGCCGTTGTCCATGGCACGAACTGCAACCGGGCCATGTCGCGAATGCTTTGCGGTCCGAAGAACAGCAACAGTGCCGCACCGGCACCCACTACACCCATGGCCTGCAGCGCGTGCATGGACGGGCGCTTTTCAAGTCTGCGCTCGCGCTGAATCGGGGTGAGTGACGCGACAACCTGTGCCGCAAGACGTGCCGTGAGCGCAGACGACGCGCGCTCCTCACTCGGCTTGCCCACTTCGTGTACCGCCGAAATGAGCGACTGTCGCAACTCAGGCGCGCGCTCCTCTACGTACAGCGCGAAGCGCTCATCGGACGTGCGGCGCAAAAACGGATACACCAGAAAGCGTGCCGCCGCGGCAAGCATGATGCCCCATGCACACACCCGCACGATCGTGACGGTGGTTTCACCCGGCCCCAACACGCGGAAGAGCAGCCAGCCCAGAGCTACCGCCGCCGCAGCGGCAAGCACAATGGCTGCGACGCCTTGAAGCACCTGACGTTGCCGCCACTGACGGCGCAAGGCATGTAATGCAGCGAGAAGTTGTACGTCTGGGGTCATGAGGCACTCCGCTCCGATCCAGCAACGGTGAGGCGCGCGGCTTTGCCGCGCCATCCCCGGTTGGCCAGCAGCGTTTCCGCCACCAGCAACAGGGCTGCGACCATCAACAACCAGCGCCAGATCCCCTGACGCTTTTCAAGTTCAATCGAACCGGCGGGACCGGCATCTGCGCCCGCTTCATCATTCGACACTGCAACACCAACAAGCAGTTCGCGTGCATCCACTGGCGTGAGGTCCGATTCCACTGCCGAGACGTTCACCGCCGCCGTGGATACCGGATCGCCCGACACGACACTGCTATAAGCCGAATACACGCCGCGCTCCGCGAGTGCCACGGCAGCACCTGTGGAATCATTGCCCGCGGGCCGCAAAATCTCACCTGACGGCGTTGACACCACCGGCTCAGGCAAACTCTTCGGTAGCGCCCAGGCTTCGCCGGTGAGCTGCCACAGCGGCGCGGCGGTATGCCCTGACGTGTGCAGTACCATGCGCCGCAGCAGCGGAAAAAACGCAGGCTGCAGCGGCAGATCACCCGTCCGCGTATCCAGCGACGTGGCCAGGACCAACAGACGACCGGCACCTTCACGACGTTCGAGCACCGCCGGCGAACCATCGTCGAAGCGGGCGAGTACTTCAGTCCCCGCGGGTACTTCCAGTCGCGCATACCGGATGAAACGCGCCGATGTGAGTGCACCGGGCGTATCACGGAACGCCGAGAACACAGGATGTTCGGTTTGCACGTCACCGAATGTGCCGCCGCGATCGGCGAACCGATCAGCCGATCCGTTTACAGTGGCCGCATTGAGCGGCACAACAGCATCGCGCGATGAAAGGCGACGACCGATGATGACGATCGCGCCGCCTCCGCCGCGTACAAATGTTTCGAGTGCCGCATTCTCCGATTGTGTGAGTGGTGTATCCCACACAAACACCATCTCCGCGTCCTGCAGCGCCGCCTCGTTCAGTGAGCCGGGACGACGGCGTTCCACAGCAACCGTGGGCGCGCGACCGATCGCAAGCGCACGTTCGGCGAAGAGCGTTTCAACACCGAATGCATCATCCGGAGCCAGCAGCACCACGGGCAATCCGTCCTCACCTTCGAGAGCAAAGTGAAACGTATCGTCAGCGGCGAGGGCGTCGGTGTCGAGCGTGATGAGACCACGGACGCGACCGGAGGGCAGTGGCACTGCGTCAAACGACACAACACGCTCGCCATCAGTGGGCAGTGTGATGCTCTGTTCACCGCTGGCCCGTCCATCGATCTGCAAACGTGCGGTGACCGTTCGGACATCGCTCAGGCGGCGCGAGGCCACGCGTGCTTGTACCGCCAGTCGGGTGCGTTCAGCGTCGGCCACGCGTCGCACGTCAACGCCGGAAACCGACACGTTCGCTTCGCTCGATCGCACAACCGGCACAGCGCGCACCGTAATGCGCTCAGGCAACTCAAGGCCGGCGAGTCCGGCCACGCCGCCACGCTGCAAGTCGGTAATCACCAGCACTTCGGCCGGCACATTGGGTGCATCAAGCAGTACGCTGCGCGCCGCACGCAGCGCCGATACGTAGCGCGTACTGCGCGTGCTCGGTGTGGCCGTCTGCAGCAACGCATCAATCGCCGAGTGATCGGTGGTGAGCGGCTGGGCGACTTCGGCTTCGTCATCAAAGAACACCAGTCCCAGACGATCCTGCGGACCGGACTCGCGCACAATGCGTCGCGCCGAATCAATCGCGGCGGCCCACGATTCGCTGTGCCCCATGCTCATGCTGCGATCCAGCAACAACACCTTGGTGCTTGGCGCGTCTTCTGCCGCCGCCGCGTCACTGTTGCCGGCAAACGGTCGCGCGAAAGCCAGCACGAGCAACGCCAGCGCCAACGCGCGCAGCAGGAGCAGCGGCCAATCGGTAATGCGCTGTCGTTTGCTGGTGCGGATTGACAGCTTCTCCAGAAACATCAGAGAAGGAAAGCGTACCGGCGTCCCTTTCTCGCGATGCCGCAGGTGCATCGCGATGGGGATGGCCAGCGCAAACAGCCCGGCCAGGAATGCGGGAACGAGAAAGTTCATCAGCGCCCCGGATGGCGCCGGGCGCGCATGTCGAGGTACGCGTGCAATGCACGGTCAAGCGGCTGGTCTGTATCGAGTGGCACATAATCCGCGCGTGCCGCTGCCAGACGCTTGGTAAGCGCTTCACGATGCGCCGCGAATGCGTCGCGATACTGCTTGCGCAAATCATCAGGCCGCAGCGGCAATCGCACCCCGCTTTCCGCGTCCTCGATGGTGAGTGGCGCGGCAAACGAGAGTTCACGTTCACCCGGATCGATGGGATGAAACAGAATCACATCGTGACCGCGGGCGCGCATGGTATCGAGAGCGCGACCAAGTTTATCAGCCGGTTCGTAGCAGTCAGACACCACCACCACGACGCCCGCGCGTGTAGTGACGTGCGCCAGTCGATCGATCGTGGCCAGCAGCTCGCCCTTGCCCGACGGAGCAGTGCGCGAAATCGTGTGCAAGATGCGTTGCAGATGACGCGCCGATGGTGGGATGACCTCGCCGATGTCCGCACCCATGGTCACAAAACCCACCTTGTCGCCTTGCTGCTTGCTCAACCACGCGAGTGATGCAATGAGAAACCGCGCGTAGTCAAACTTGGTGACGGTGGTAGTGGTGAAATCCATGGACGCCGATGTATCGAGTGCAAACCACACACTCACATTGGTATCGGCCTCGTACTGCTTTACGTAGTAGCGGTCGGTGCGCGCATACAGACGCCAGTCCACACGCCGCAAATCATCACCCGGCTGATAGGCGCGATGCTCAGCGAAGTCGAGCGATGAACCTTTGCGCACCGAGCGGTGCACGCCATGCATGAAGCCGTCCACCACCGTGCGGGCCAGCAACTCGAAATCCGAGATGCGGGCCAGCAATGCCGGATCAAGAAAGGCAGTGGGGGCAATGGCCACGCCTAACGCTCCGAGCGCGGTACAGGATTGGCCTGCACGAGCTGCTCAACAATCTTGTCTGTCGTAACTTTCTCCGACTGCGCCTGGAAGTTGGCCAGAATGCGATGGCGCAGCACCGGGCGCGCGAGTGCGCGAATGTCGTCGAGGCTTACATGCGTGCGCCCCTGCAGCAACGCACGCGCTTTGCCGCCGAGCACCAATGCCTGTGCCGCGCGCACACTGCCACCGTACGACACCCATTGCTTCACGAAATCGGGCGCGTGTGTATCTGACGGGCGCGACATACGAACCAGTCGCACCGCCCAACGCGTGACCATATCCGACACCGGTACACGACGTACCAGCTGCTGGAACGCCAGAATCTCCGCTTTGCTCACAACCGGCGTGATCGATTTCGGCGAGACCGACGTGGTGGAACGCACCACATTGACTTCGTCGTCTTCGGGCAGGTAGTCGAGCATGACTTCAAGCATGAAGCGATCGAGCTGTGCTTCGGGCAATGGATACGTGCCTTCCAGCTCGATCGGATTCTGCGTGGCGAATACAAAGAACGGCGGATCGAGTTCATACGTGCGCCCCTGCACGGTCACGCGCTTTTCCTGCATCGCTTCCAGCAGGGCGGCCTGCGTCTTGGGCGGCGTGCGATTGATTTCGTCTGCCAGCAGCACATTGGCAAATACGGGGCCGGCCATGAACGCAAGTTTGCGCTGACCAGTGGTCGCATCATCCTGAATCACATCGGTGCCCGTAACGTCGGACGGCATCAGGTCAGGCGTGAACTGAATGCGATTGAACTTGAGATCAAGCGCGCGCGCCAGCGACGACACCAGCAGAGTTTTGGCGAGGCCCGGCACACCCACCAGCAGACAGTTGCCACCGGCAAACAGTGCAATGAGTGCCTGTTCAACCACGGCGTCCTGTCCGACAATCACCTTGCGGAGTTCATCGGTGATACGGGTGCCCGCCGAATGCAGACGGTCAGCGAGAGCGGCGTCGTCAAGCGAAAGCAGCTCGGAGTCGGGCGGGATGTTGGTCACGGTCACTCGATGGCCTCGGGGTCAGCGGCTGAGGGCGTAAATGATGTAGTTGATGCCGATCTTGTACGCTTCGTTGGACAGCTCGATGGGAAAAAATCCTTCGTCGGAAAACTCCCACCACTCGGCGATGTCATTGTTGTAGTTCACGATCATGAGCATGCGCTTGGTGGGATCGTTGTCTTCAAACACGCCGTAATACTCAGCCGGGATCTGCTGGAGCGGATGCACCTGATCGAGCTTGGCAATACGGTAAAACGAGTCGAAGATCGGGTGATCCACGTCGAGGCGTATCGGGATGGCGCCCGGCAACACCTTTTGCAGCTGCCCCTCGAAGTTGAACCAGTCACGTCCCGCGAAATCGTCAAAGATCATGAAGCCACCTTTGAGCAGATACTCGCGCAGCCGGTCCACTTCCTCCGGCGACGGCGCCCAGAATCCGGGCTCCGCCATGTAAATCACCGGAAACCGGAACAGCTCGGGATTGTCGAGCGAGATGATCGTGCTGGCGTCGCTGCGTACGTTTATTGACGACAGCTCGCTCAGCAGCTTCAGGAAGTTGCGTTCAGCTCGCGGATAGTCATGACTCCACGGCGCGCCACCGCCGCGACGGAAGCTGAAGTTCATCGGCTCGCTGTAGCTGATGCGCGCAAACACGTAGCGACCGTCGTACTCGGCGTTGGGAAAATCTTCGACGTAACGACCGCGCCCCTGCGCAAACGCAAACGTTCCGGCGCTCACAAGCAGGAATGCCGTCAGCAGCCACGTTGCAGCACGACGCGAAACCTTTTGGTGACGCGCAGCGGGGATGAGCAATTGCTTACGCATTACCGCACCCCCGGTGGAGTTGCGCCTGAACGCAACTGCAACAACAGCGTTTGCGCTTTCTCAAAACCCGGCGCGTTCTCGAGCATGCCCAACACTTCACGTCGCGCAGCGGAAATGTCTCCGGCGTTCTGAAGCGCCAGTGCCAACTGGTAGCGCGCTTCAAGCGGATCCGATGGACCAATCGCCAGTACCGCGCGCCGTTCGCGTACTGCAAGTGCCGACATCTTCAGCCGTTGCGCTGCGTCAGCCAGTCGTGTGTGCGTACTGACCTCGTACGGCGCCATCCAGATCATGCGCTCGAGTGTTTTCACCAGCGCACTGTCATTGCCCTGCGCCTCGTGAATGTCAGCTTCGAGCGCATTCGCCGCCAATGCTGTTTCACTCGCACGGGTCACAAGTGTGAGTTGCGCCAGCGCAGTGGTGGTGTCAGCGCGGTCAAGGGCCAGACGCGCAAGCTGCCAGGCAGGACCACCGGTTGTATTGACGCCAGGCATCATCGCTTGCGCCCTCTCAAACGACTCAGTGGCCTGACGCGCACGATCAGCTTCAAGGTGCGACAGTCCTTCACGCATGGCCTCTACATACGGACCGCGCACATCGCCCGGTCCGTCGCCCGGTTCAATGACATCAAGCGCGCTGCCGAAGCGTGTTTCCATGTACGCACGGAACTGCGCGTCGAGCGAGTCGCCGGTCACACCAAGCACACGCTCAAACACTTCAGGCGTTTCGAGTCCGTCACGCCATGCACGCATGAGCTCCGGCAGCTTGGACGCGCCAAACTCTGCTTCAATCATCTCGCACACCAATGACGCGAGGTAATAGCTGAACTGCACCTCGGCGGGATAGCGCGGACGCACAAAACCGTCGTTGAGCGCACTCACGGGACGCAGTCGATCGGCCTTGTACGCCGCGAGGAACTCAAGACTTGCCTGCGCACCCCAGCCGTCGCGCGCACGACGCTCTTCAAGCACCGACAAGCCCTCACTCACCCAGCGCGGCACGCGATGCAACGAGCTGCCAAGCGTGAATGTGTGCGCCAGTTCATGCCACGCCGTGGAGCCCCAGTTAAACGTGCCGGTTTCGCGCGCCGACGGCGCATCCATGGCCAGCACATCACCAAAGCTCACTCCGAGCGCGCCCAGTCCCGCCAGCCCCACCGAGCGCACCGAGAAGTCAGCATGCTCGCGGAAGATCTCAAAACGCACGCGACGATCGGGCTGCCAGGCATATCGCGACGCGAGTGAATCGTGCGCTTCTTCAAGCATTGGCAACAGGTACAGCTCCATCAGCTCGGCGTCTTCGGGCGAAACAACAAGCTGAAAGCGCCCGCGCTCGATGACCGGAAAGCTGTCCATCTGATCGAGCAGGTCGAGCGTGTTCTTGTGCCACAGGTTGAACGGATCGATTGCAAAAGCGCGCTCAAGCGTCGCGCGGCCGGCTGCCATGTCGCCGGTTCGCAGCTGATTCGTGCCCAGCACGCCAAGCGCCCGTACCGAAGCTGAATCGAGTGCCACTGCCTGCTCTGCCCAGCGCACACCATCGTCATAGCGACGGTGACGCACCGCCGAGGCGGCCATGATGGCATAAAAATTTGCCGGGCGTGGATGCAGCGCGCGCGCCGCAAGCTCGGCTTGCTTGAAGGTGGTCGAATCGCCGGTAATCCACGCCACTGCGGCGCGCGCTGCCCACGTTTCCAGATCGGTGGAGTCAACTGCCAATGCACGATCGGTCGCGAGCATCGCCGAGTCGTACGCTTCGGCTTCGAGATGCAGCCGCGCGAGCATCGTGTGTGCGGCAGTGAGCGCCGGATTGGCTTTCAGGCTCTGCCGCACCGTGGCCATGGCCTTGCCGTCACCGCTGAAATCCTGCACGCTGGCCATGCCGAGCAGAGCCCGGGCGTTGTCTTCGTCAGCGTTGAGTACATCGGTGAAAGAGCTGGTCGCGTCGGCCGCGTTGTACTTATCGAGCAACAGTTCACCGGCACGCGTGCGTGCTTCGTACAGTGTAGGATCGGCAGCCCACGCCGCATCGAATGCACCAAGCGCCTGTCTGGCAAACCGCGCATCACGCATCCCCAACAGCACGTAGGCACGGCCGGCCGCCACATGTTCCTCGGCTGACCAGGCGCTGCCGCCCGACTGGTAGTCGCGCGTGAGCTGTTCGGCTCGCGCGAGTGCTTCGCGCGATCTGCCTCGCCGCGACTGCAGCTCTGCCTGGCCCACATCGGCCAGGCGGTACAGCGGCGCGCGCGCACTCAATGCACTGCTGTACGCGGAATCAGCCGCGGCCAGCTTGCCACGCAGGGTGAGCACGTCGCCGAGTGTCGTAAGCATTGCAGCACCGCCCTCCCGCGCGGCGCGCTCGGCGGCCTCGAGCTCGCCGCTTTCGGCAAGCGCCATGATGCTGCGACGATCTGTGTCATCTACACACCATGCACCCAGCAGGACAGCGCACGCCGGCGCGAGCAGCAGCGTGCGGTAGGCGCGCCGCATCATGGCTTCGCTCCAGCAGCGCGAATGGCCTGCGTCTTTTCTGCAATCGCCACCAAGAGTCGCTCCAGCTCACTTTCGTAGGCCGATGCAGACATTGAATCCTTTCGCGCGCGCAACGCCGCCACCTGTGATTCCAGAGCCTGCCTCTCAGCAACCAGCGCCGCGACGCGCGGATCGGCAGGCACCGCCGCTCCGCCAAAGGCTATCGTGGCTGCCAGCGTGGAATCACTGAGTACTGCGTGCTCGGTGAGCATGCGCTTGTCGGCTTCGTACTCTTTGGCGACCTCACGTTCGGCAAACGAAAAGGCTTCGAGCACCGATACTTTGCCGTCTTTGTCCGCGTCTGCTTCGCCCGAGCTCAATCCGCGCACGAAGTAGGTGGCAAAACGCGTGTCGTTGCGCTCTACGCTGCTTTTGGTAGACGTCAGGATCACGCGACGCGGACCGGCGAGAATGCGATTGAAGTCACCGCTCGCGCTGGCCGCGTTCACAAATACCACAGTTTGCTGCGCAAACCCCGAGAGCCACGTGGCGTAATCAGCAGCTGTGGGGTCGGGCCCCGAGAGATTCACGGCCGACTCATTTCCGTTGCCGCTGCCGTGGCCGTGCAGGAACACAAACAGCACATCCCCTGCTTTCACACGACGCGATAATGCCAGAAAGGCGTTGCCGACTTCCTGTTTGGTTGACTTGCCGTTGAAGCGCTTGCTGTCACGCGATGGGTTCTCGGTAAGCACGATCAGACTCGAATCGGCCACGTTCCACTTTTCGCGCGCCACATCGTGCAGCAACACCGCCGCGCCGAAAAAGGCATCGCGGTAGGTGGCCTCGCCGCCCAACCCGGTGATCACCAATGCATGCGTTTGTTGCGCGGCAACTGCGCGCGGTAACGGGACAGTGAGCGCACCTGCAAGCGCCAGTGTTGCACACCACAACCCGCGAGTGTTTCTGATCATGCCAATCCTCTCCAGCGTCGCCACATCCACTCTGCGCCGAGGCACAGCGCCAACAGGAGAAATACCACAGGCATGTCCCAGAGGTCCCGCGATTCACGCACCACAACACCGGCTTCTGTATACTGCACGTCGTCAACAAGCCGTGCTGCATCGCTGAGCGGCACGTAGCGTCCACCCGTTTCCTGTGCAATGCGACGCAGCAGCGGTGCACGCTGTTCGGCC
>JAABRT010000024.1:0-371 GCA_011390805.1 Gemmatimonas sp.
GGCACCGGTCAGGCCGCGCTGCCGAACCGATCGCTCACTCCGATTGAGCGCATGGCCATTCGCACTGTGGCCGAACGCGTTGCCCAGCTCACCGAAGAGATCTGGCAGGACCACGTGCCGATGACGCTCAACGTGACAGGCTTTGAGTCATCACCGGAAATCCTGCAGGTGGCCAACCGCGAAGATCCCGTGTTGGTGGCCAACGTGGAAATCACGGCCGGCAATCAGAGCAGTCTCATGCTCATCTGCCTGCCCTTTTCCGTGCTCGACAAGTTCTTCACCTCCAGCGGCCCGCAACCGCTGGCGATGCAGCACAGCAACGATGCCGAACGTGCGGGTGCGGGAATGAAAACTGAAGACGAACTGCGCTG
>JAABRT010000024.1:381-44042 GCA_011390805.1 Gemmatimonas sp.
TTTCGGTGCGGCTACCGCAGTTCGAACTCTCGCTCGAAGATCTCATGGCGATGCGTGTCGGCACCGTGGTGCCGACCGGTATTTCGAAAGACGCGCGCCTGATCGTCCGCACCGGTACGCAGGAACGCTTTGTCGGCCAGGCCGGCCGGGTGAGTGGCATGCTGGCGGTACGCATTGTTGACAGCATCACGCCCACGACGCCGTAGCAGCGCTCGTTCAGTGCTCGTTCAGCCCTCTGTTTTGCCCGTGATCATCTCTGATCTGTTCACCCGATTGACTCACAACCTCGCGCCATGAATCCCGCAGAAATCGATGCCCTCGTAGCGAGTGTGCAGGCCGCCAAAGCCGGTGGAGCCGCCGCTCCGTCAGCGGACGCCGCCTCGGCGTCCGCCTCAGCCGCGCCCGCTGCATCCGCCGAGTCTGACGCACGACCGGCTCAATCCGCATCGCCGCATGCACCACAGCTCGCGGAGTTTGAACGGATCGCGGCCCACAACCCGGAAGTGCCGCTGAGCATGCTGTTCAGCTTGTCGCTGCCGATCTCCATTGAACTGGGGCGCACCTCCATGTCGGTGCAGGAGATCCTGCGGCTCGGACGCGGCTCAGTGATTCAACTTGAGCGACTGGCCGGTGAGCCGATCGACATTTTTGTAGGCGACCGCCGCTTTGCTGAAGGTGAAGTCGTGGTACTGGGCGAGCATTTCGGCGTACGCATCACGCGTATTCTGGCGCGTGGTGCCAGCGCCACGTCCGGCAAGGCCGACCGGGAAGCAGCGTGATGCGCACGCCGCTGCGGCTGACAGGCACGCGTCCGCCCACTACCTGAGCCACTCAGCACATGCTTTCGGCCGGAATCGGCATTTTTGCCGCGCTTGCGTTTGTGCTCGGGCTGATCGCTCTGGCGGTCTGGGCGCTCAAGCGCGTGGGTGGCACAACAATGTCCAACCGCACCCGCTTGCCCGTCGAAGTGGTGCAGCGTGTCTCGCTGGGCCCGAAATCGGGGCTGGCGATTGTTCGCGTTGGCGAGAAGGTGATGGCCGTATCCATGGGAGACGGCGGCGTACACACGCTGTTTGAGGTAGACGAGGCGGATCGGCTTCGCATTGTCGCCGGCAGTGATGTTGCCACCCCATTGGTAAGCAGTGCGGCGGCACGGGAAGCCTTTGCCGGCACAAAAAAGGCGGTCCTTCGACCGTTCGGGCTGGCACTCAGCGATGCTCTTGACAGCACATCATCAAAACAGAAAAAGACTACTGTAGAGACATCAGCAAACAAAATCGAGCCGTTTGCACCTGAACCCCGGAAAACCGTTACTCGGCAGCCGCGCGATCTCGCCGCTGTGCTGTCCATGACGCTCGCCCCTTCAACCCGGCTGCTCTCGGTGGCGGCGGTGCTCTGTGCCGGACTGCTCGGCCCCATTCAGACAACTCATGCCCAGGGTGCCGAACCGGCCAGAACAGGCGCGGGAGCCGGAACCGGAGCGACTGCCACCGAGCCCGTTGCCGCCACGCAAGCGGCGGCCGCACAAGCGGCAAACGCACAAGCGGCCACCGCACAAGCGACATCCGCGCCAACCGCATTGAACGGACAGCCACCAGTCGCGCCACCGCCGGTCCCACCGGTCACTCCACCCACCGTGCCGCAGGGCATCACCAGCTCGGCGCCTCCGCCCGCCACACAACAAAGCGTCAGGCAAAATGGCGTTGCTACCGTTGACCCGAGCGATGTCGCGAGCCTCGGCGAGGCCGTGGGCGGCTTGGTGCCACAGCTGGATTTGCGACTGGGCAGCGGCCCTGACAGCGAGCTGCGCTTAAACGGTACCGTTGGTGTTGTGTTGATGATGGGTTTGATGACGATGGTCCCCACATTGATTCTCATGATGACGGGGTTCACGCGCATTCTCATCGTGCTGCATTTCCTGAAGCAGGCCATGGGTACCCAGAGCGCGCCGCCTGCCCATCTGGTGGCGGCACTCGCACTGCTGCTCACAGGGTTTGTCATGGCGCCTACCATCAGCGAGGCCAACCGCACCGCCGTTACCCCCTGGTTGGAAGGGCGCATTGAACAAACGGAAATGCTCAAAACCGGAGTGGTACCATTCCGGGAGTTCATGCTGCGGCAAACCAACGAAAAAGATCTGCGCACCTTTGTTGAGATGAGCCAGATCGCCCAGCCCGACACCCCCGACGACGTGCCACTGCATGTGCTGATGTCGGCGTTTGTGGCCAGCGAGCTGCGCACCGCCTTTCAGATCGGCTTCGCGATCTATCTGCCGTTCATCATCATCGACGCCGTAGTCGCATCGGTGCTGATGGCCATGGGCATGTTCATGCTACCGCCCGCGATGATCTCCCTGCCCTTCAAGCTGCTGCTGTTTGTGCTGGTGGACGGCTGGAGTCTCACAATCCAGAGCCTCGTTCAAAGCTTCCGATAACAGCTGGAGGCCACGTCACACCGGCCCCGACAAAGCTCTCCGCCCACCCAGTCTTCGCCCCAACACCACAACCGGTGCGAGTCCACCCAACGGACTCGCACCGGTTTTTTGCGCCCGCTCCAGCAGCCAGAGACTCATTCCACTCACACGGCAGCTTCTTCCGGCCACAAATCGTGCCGCAGATCACTCGCCGTAGATCGGCAAAAAATGCCCGTTCAGGCCATTCCCAGGAATGCTGTTCCGCCAATCGGAAAATCTATAAGCTGTTGTTAAACAACACTTTCCACCTTTCGAAGTGATTCAGGTTCGTGTGGTACGACTCCTGCTCTATAGCACAACAGAACGGATCTCGTAGAGCACTCCAGTCAAACAGCCTGACCACTCATGTCACACCAGTTTGTCATCGACCTTTCACGCGAAGCGATTCTTACCGCGCTCATGATTGCCGCGCCGATGTTGATCATCGCGCTGGGCATCGGGCTGCTGGTAAGCGTGATCCAGTCGGTGACCCAGATTCAGGAGCAGACGCTTTCGTTTGTCCCGAAGCTTGTGGGTGTGGGTGCAGCCTTCATTGTGGGCCTGCCCTGGCTGCTGCAGATCCTGATCAAATACACCACCTCCCTCATCCAGAGCATCCCGGAGATGGTCGGATGAGTGGCTTTCCCGACCTCTTTGCTCCCGGCACCGCGTCGGCACTGGTGCTCGTCGCGCTTCGCGTGGGCGGCCTGTTGCTGGTGGCACCGGTCTGGTCTGCCCGAACTGTACCCATGCGTCTCCGGACGGCGTGTCTTGTGATTTTCGCGGTATTCCTCCTCCCAACCGCAATCGCGAGCGCGCCGGCCGGTGGCGTGGTCATTACCCCCACCGCCTTTCTCGCCGAAACGTTTATCGGCTTCGCCATCGGACTGGCCGGCGCCATCATCATTGCCGGCGCCGAGGCGGCGGGAGATATGCTGTCCATCTCGATCGGCTTGTCCGGCGCCGCGATTTTCAATCCCATGAACGGCGGCCAGACCATGGTGCTCGGCCAGTTCATGCAGCTCTTCGCGCTGACGCTGCTGCTCACCGCCGGCGGCCACGTGATCATGCTCGAAGCGCTGGCCGACACGTTTCGTGTGCTGCCCATTGGCGGTGCGGTGAATCTGGCCGATGGCGCCCGCGCCTTGGCCGATACCGGCACAACAATCTTTGCGTCAGCGCTCAAGTTCGCCGCCCCCGTGCTCGGCGCGATCATGATCACCAACGTTTCGCTGGGCGTACTGAGTCGCGCGGCACCGCAGCTCAACATCTTCACGGTCGCCTTTCCCCTCCAGATCGGCATCGGAATGCTGGTGCTGGCCATGACGCTGGCCGTCATCGCCACGGCCATCAGTCAGTGGCCCACCGAGTTCGGTCTCTCGCTCGAGAGCACCATGGGAGCGTTGGCGCTCCCGGGAGTGCGCTGACATGGCGAAGGAAGGACCGGGCGGAGAAAAGACCGAAGACGCCACCGAGAAAAAACTGCAGGACGCGCGCCTTGACGGACAAATCGCCAAGAGCCCGGAGCTCATGACGGCCGCGTTTCTGATGGCCATGACGCTCACGCTCACCGTGGCCGGTCCGCCGCTTTGGCGTTTTCTGCTCAACGCCATGGGAGAAAGTCTCATGACGGCCGGACAGCAGTCGCTCCTTGGCACAGCCAGCGTTGCCATGCTGCAGGGACTGGGATGGAAATCACTCGCGGCAATGGGTGGTGTGCTGTCGGCCAGTCTCGTGATTGCCGTGGTGGTGAATCTCGTGCAGGTGGGTCCGCTGCTCACGGCCAAACCACTCGCTCCGAAGTTTTCACGCATCAACCCGATCAGCGGCTTTCAGCGCATTGCGTCACCGCGCTCCCTGGTGGAGCTGTTCAAGTCGTTGTTCAAAATGGGCATCGTTGCACTCGTGGTCTGGATCACGGTGCGTCGCGCCCTGCCCGAGCTGGAATCGCTGCCGTTGCTTGAGCCAACAGCGCTGCTGCAGGTCACCGGCCGCTACACGCTCGCGCTGCTGCGCAATGCCGGTGTGCTTTTTCTGGTGCTGGCCGCTGCCGACTATGGCTACCAGCGCTGGCAGCGCCTGGAAGAGCTCAAGATGACCAAGCAGGAAGTGCGTGACGAGTACAAGAACTCCGAAGGTGACGCCAACATCAAAGCGCGCCGTCGTCAGGTCGCGCGCGACCGTTTGCGCAAACAGATGTTTGCCGATGTCCCGTCGGCCGATGTGGTGATTGTCAATCCCACACACATCGCCATCGCACTCAAGTACGATCCCGATCTCGCACCGGCACCGTTTGTCATTGCCATTGGGCAGCGCAAGATCGCCGAACGCATCAAGGCGATCGCGTTTGAAGCGGGCGTACCGGTGGTCGAAAACAAGCCACTCGCACGTGCGCTCATCAAACTCGCACGCGTTGGCTCAATGATTCCCGTGGACTTCTACCTGGCAGTCGCAGAAGTCCTGGCCTTTGTAGTACGTCAACGTCAGCGCTACGGGAAATCGTGGCGCGGCAACGCGGCGGCGTAATCATCATGACCAGCGCCGCACTCCCAGTTCCGATGGATGGCCTCGCGGGCCGTCGCCGTGCCGAAGTCGGCCTCGCGCTGGCGGTTGTGTTTGTCATTGCACTCATCGTGCTGCCGCTGCCGCCGCTGCTGCTCGATTTGTGTCTGGCGTTGAGCATCGGTCTGTCCATGACGGTGCTGCTCGTCTCGCTCTACAACACCAACCCGCTCGACTTCAGCTCGTTTCCGTCGCTCATTCTGTTGTTGACGCTGTTCCGCATCGGACTCAACGTCTCGAGCACGCGACTCATTCTCTCCGAAGGCGAAGCCGGACAGGTCATTGAGGCCTTCGGCGCATTTGTGATCGGTGGCAACTACGCCGTTGGCGTGGTCATCTTCCTGATCCTGGTCGGCATCAACTTCATTGTCATCACGAAGGGTGCCGGCCGCATTGCCGAAGTCGCTGCACGCTTCACGCTCGACGCCATGCCCGGCAAGCAGATGGCGATTGACGCCGATCTGTCGGCCGGCCTGATCGACGAAAAGCAGGCGCGTACCAGGCGCGATGAAATCTCGCGCACCGCCGACTTCTACGGCGCAATGGATGGTGCGTCCAAGTATGTGAAGGGCGACGCAGTGCTCGGCATTCTGGTGGTGGTCATCAACATTCTAGGCGGCATCTTCATTGGTGTGGTGCAGCGTGAAATGGACTTCGCCACCGCAGCGTCTACCTACACCATTCTCACGGTTGGTGACGGACTCGTTTCGCAGATTCCGGGACTGATCATCTCCACTGCCGCGGGCATCATGGTCACCGCGGCTACCGGCACCGATCGCATTGGTGTGGTAATCAGCTCACAGCTCAGCGCGCATCCGCGCGCGCTGTGGGTGACGAGCGGATTGATGGGCGCGTTTGCACTCGTTCCCGGACTGCCGATGCTGCCGTTCCTCGCCCTGGCTGGTGGTGCGGGATTGCTGGCCCGCGCCAGCAGCAAGCAGGAAGTACGTCGCGAAGAACTTGCCCTCATCGGTCCCGCACCGGAGCCCGAGGAACCGCAGGACAGCGATCCGATGCGCGATCTGCTGCAAATCGATCCCATCGAACTTGAAGTCGGCTACGCCCTCATTCCCCTGATTGATGAAGGCCAGGGCGGCGATCTGCTCGAACGCATCTCGTTGCTGCGCAAGCAGGCCGCGATTGAACTTGGCATTCTTGTACCACCCATTCGTATTCGTGATGACATCCGTCTGCCGGCCAACGAATACCTGATCAAGCTGCGCGGCTCTGAAGTTGCACGCGGTGAAGTCATGCCGCGCTTTCTGATGGCGCTCGATACGGGCGGCGTGGTTGGTGATATCGACGGCATGGAAACGGTTGATCCGTCGTTTGGTATGCCCGCGCGCTGGATTTCCGCGCAGCGTCGCACCGAAGCCGAAGCGATGGGTTATGTCGTGGTGGAGCCCACCACAGTTGTTGCAACGCACTTGATGGAAACACTCAAGGCCAATGCCGCCGAGTTGCTCGGACGCCAGGAAGTACAGGGCATGATCGAGACACTCAAGAAGTCGCATCCGGCGCTGGTTGAAGAAATCGTCCCGAACAAGGTCTCACTCAGCACACTGCACCGCGTGTTGCAGCGTCTGCTGCGCGAGCGCGTACCGATTCGCGACCTGGTCACGATTCTCGAAGCACTGGGCGATGGCGCCGAAAGCACCAAGGATCCCGAGATCCTCACGGAAGCCGCACGCCGCGCACTCACCAATGTCATTGCACGGATGTTTGCCGACAGCACCGGCACAGTGCGTGGTGTAACGATCGGGCCGCGCCTGGAGAGTGCGCTCACCGGTTTGTTCTCGCCGCGTGTGGCCCAGGCAGGTGTGCCACTGCTGACGCCCGACTCGCTGGCCGGATTGCTGCGCACACTCAATCAACTGGCCACAACGCACGCGGTTGATGGACGTCCCATGCCCTTGATCACACCACCGTCGCTTCGTGTTGGCGTTCGCCGACTCATTGAACCGGTGTTGCCGTCTCTGCCCGTGGTGTCGCTGGGTGAGTTGCCAGCCACCATTACGCTCACCAGCGTCGCTACCTGGGAAATGACAAATGCAGCTTGAATGCTTTCGCGGTGCTGACTTCAGTCAGGTGTCTGCACGCGCGCGTCGTTCGCTTGGCGACGATGTGATGATTCTGCACACGCGCACGCTGCGTGACGACGGTGTACCGCGCGTTGAAGTATTGGCGGCGCCGGCGAGCACACTCGAACATGTGCAGCAGCGGCTGCAGGCGGCGCCGCTGCCAACACCGTTGCGTCGCCCCAATGGTCGTCCTTATGTGATCGCCCTGGTTGGTCCAACGGGTGCCGGCAAAACCACAACGGCAGCCAAGCTTGCCGTGCGTCCGGGCACATTCGGTATCGGACGTACGGGACTGCTCACAATCGATACATATCGCGTTGGTGGCATGGAGCAGTTGGCCACGTACGCCGAACTGGCCAGCGTGCCATTCGACGTTGTGTACGATGCCACAGAAGTGAATGACGCCTTCGCGCGGCTGCGTGATTGCGATGTGATTCTGGTAGACACTCCGGGTCGCTCGCCGGCCGCCGCCGATGTTACCGATCGCTGGCGCACGCTGCTCGACGCGCTCAAGCCCGATGAAGTGCATCTGGTATTGCCGGCCACCATGCGTGGCGACCTCGCGCTCAATGTGGAACGTGCCTATCGCACATCAGGTGCGCATACGGGCGCGACGCACGTGCTGCTCTCCAAGCTCGATGAAGTACCAGCCGAACGTGGCGTCACCGATCTCGCCATGTCCATGGCGCTGCCCACGCGCTGGATTACCGACGGACAGGATGTGCCCGCGCATCTCGCGCCCGCAGTACCGCGTTTGCTGCGTTCACTCGGACTCGGTGTTGATGCCGACGATTCCTGGACGAACGCCTGATGTCAGCCTTGCTTGCGACACCCAGCCGAGGCTCGCAGCTCGACAGTTTGCGCAGCGCCATTGCGCTGCGTGATCGCACGGGCACATCCCATCGCAGTGATGCCAGCGGACCAACCGTGCTCGTGTGCGCCAGCGGACGTGGTGGCAGTGGTACGTCGATGGTATCCGCACTGCTCGCCCTGAGTGCGGCCGGTGACGGTCACAATACGCTGCTCATTGATGGTGACGATCTCATCGGACCGCACGCGATGCTGCTGGACGTCACGCCCGCAGTGCGCTGGCCCGCGTTGCTCGGCGGAGGTGTGCATTCCACACAGCTGCCCACAGTCATCGCACCAACAATGGCACTGGTGGCCGGTGGACGCGCCGAGTCTGATGCGTCGCCGCTTTCGACCGCCGAACGACGCGCCTGTTTTGCCCGGTTGCATTCACTCGCAGAGTCGTATGCACTGGTGGTGATTGATGCCGGCTCTCGTCTTGATGCCATGCTGGCCGCGATTGATTCAGACCGGATCAATGCGCAACTGGTGATTATCACCGCTGGCAGCGACCCGATTGCCATGGCGTCTTCGTACGCGCTGCTCAAAGCCGCGCACACACGTCGTCCGCACATCGAAGCCGGTGTGCTGTGCAACCGGTTGCCCGATGCCATGGCCGCGCGCGTGGCTGATACGCTTGCGCATGGCGCTGAACAGTTCCTCGCCCGTCCGCTCGCCTTTGCGGGTGCGATTCCTCACGACACCGCACTCGACGCCGCGCTTCGTGCCGGCATGCCGTTTCTCGACGCTGTGACCGGTTCGCCGGTCGCCGTCGCCGCCCACGACACCGTGCTTCGTATGGTGCCCGCTGTTTCCACTTCTCGCTCCGGTGACTGAACCGTGCCAGCCATTTCGCCTCGGGGACCCTCGGCCATGAATCACACGCTTTGGGATGAGTTCAAGCAGGGCAGTGAGCCCGCGCGCACTCGCCTGCTCAACGAACACCTCGGCCTCGTACATCATGTAGCGCGGCAGATGTCGCGCACCCTTGCGGTTCGCGCCGACTTTGATGAACTCGTCAGCGCCGGAGCCATGGGCCTCATGACGGCCCTTGACGGTTTCGAACCCACTCGCGGATTGGCGTTCAGCACGTTTGCCGCACCACGCATTCGCGGTGCGATTCTCGACGAGCTGCGCAAGCAGGATCACGTGCCGCGTTCGATCCGTCGCAAGACACGCGAAATTGCGGCCGCACGGGAAACGCTCATGCGTGTACTCGGCCGCCTCCCCGACGATGATGAACTCAGTGAACATCTGGGTGTTGATCGCGACACACTCTGGCGTTGGCAGGCCGATGTTGAAGGTGCGCATCACATTCCGCTCGACCGCGCGCCCGGTGAACGTGAAAACCATGCGCCGGCCCCGATTGAAGTGCTCACCACGAGTGAAGACTCCGAGGTGGAAGACGCGATCAATCATGAGCAGGAAGTACACCACCTCAAAGACGCCATCATGCGTCTCAAGGAACAGGAGCGCATTGTGCTCTCGCTGTACTACTTCGAAGAGCTCAAGCTGCACGAGATCGCCAAGGTGCTGGAACTCACTGAATCGCGCGTTTCTCAGATTCGTTCAAAGGCGTTGGGCAAGCTGCGCACGGATTTGCAGCCCATCCGTGAGCGCGTCGCATGATGTCCAAGGCCAAGCTGGTGGGAATCGCATCGGCAGTGATGATGGCGGGAATGGTGGGTGGTGCCGTGCTCGCGGCGCCCGACCAGGTGATGCCGATGGCGCAGGCGGCCATGCAGATGGTGGGCGAAAAGAGCACACCGCTGCTGGCTGGCGCATCCAGCATGGTGTCAGCGTCGCTGGTTGCGACCGTTGATGCGATTGACCGCACATCGCCGCGTACCCTGGCCATGATCGCCACCGGTACACTGGCCATCATGCTCGCGATTGCCGCGCTTGTCACCTCGCGTCGCGCCGGCCGCGGCACAACATCGCCACGTGCTGGCCGCCGCAAAGGCGTGGCCGCCCCCGGAGCCGTGGCGTTTTCGTCGAGCACTCCGGTGAGTCCCCGACGTTCCAATGGCAAGAGCTCGCGCCCCACGCCCAGCCAGATTCACGCGCTTGCCGCACAGGGCACATCCCTGGCCGACATTGCCCGCGGTACCGGGCTGCCGGTTGATGCGATTGCGCTCATGCTCGCCGTGGCCGATCCGGCACGGCAACTCCCGCATTCAGCGGCATGAATTGCCGGGTGTTGATGCTTGATCAAGTGCAGGCAGTTTTTGCCTTATAGATCGTAAGTACACCACCAACAACAACTTACAGAATACTTTTGCGGTCGGGTCCTCGTGGCCCGACCGTTGCTTTATAAAGGGCAGACGCTACAGCCACACGCAGCAGCATCGCAAGATGTCTGGGCCCAACCCCTTTGTTTATGCCTCCAGGACCTGTCCGCATTAATGGAATGACCAGCGCTGCCGCGTCGCTCGCCATGCTCGAGCGGCGGCAGCAGGTGTTGGCCAACAATCTGGCCAACGTGAACACCTCCGGCTTCAAGCGTGAGATGGTGTTCGCCCAGCTCGTCGGCGACGCCGTTGCTGCCACCAGCACGCGCGTAGACCTGAGCGAAGGCACCGTCAGCGAAAGCAACAACCCGCTTGATCTGGCCATGGAAGGCGAAGGCTTCTTCGTGGTCGATACAGCCAATGGTGAACGGCACGTGCGTGGCGGCAACTTTCGCCTCGATCCCGAAGGGCGGATCGTGGACAACAGCGGCAATGCGTTGCTGGCCGAACAGGGCGCGATCGTGGTGCCGCCCAAGAGCACAGGCGCACTCACCATTGACGGCACGGGCATGGTGTCGGCCGACGGGCGCGAACTTGGTCGGTTGCGTGTTGAGCGCATCGCGGCCGGCGCCAACCCGCAGCACGAAGGCGGCGTGCGCTTTCTCCCCGACGTCTCGCGTGAACCCGTGCCACCGGTTGAGCGTCGCATAAAGCAGGGCTTCATCGAAGAGAGCAACGTGAATCCAATGGACGCAATGACGTCCATGCTGCAGGTGCTGCATCGCTTTGGCGCCGCACAGAAAACCATCTCCACGCTCGACGCTGTACGCGGCATTGCCGTGAACGAGCTCGGCAAGCCTGCCTAAGGCAGCGCACGCAATCCCAGTCACTCACACGAGACTACCATGGATCCCGCACTTCGCGCTGCCGCAACCGGCATGATGGCGCAGCAGACCCGCACGCAGGTGATTGCCAATAACCTGGCAAACGTCAATACGCCGGGTTTCAAGCGCAGTCGCGCACAGTTTGAAGACCTGCTGTATCAGACCGTGCAAGGCACACAGGTGCTTGGCACGACAGACGCTTTCACCAATCCCGCGATTCAGGTGGGACGCGGTACGCGTCTGGCCGCGGTACAGCGCATGCACATGCAGGGCGCGATTGATCAGACCGGTCGCAACCTTGACGTGGCCATTGAAGGCGACGGCTTCTTTCAGGTGCAGATGAACAACGGTGACGTTGCGTACACACGTGACGGAAGCTTCGGGATTTCCGATCAGGGATTGCTCACCACAAGCAACGGTGCCGGACTGATGCCGCCCGTTCGCATTCCTGATGACGCCAGTGAAATCACGATTTCACCCACCGGCATTGTCACGGTAAAGCGTGGCAATGAAATCGAACCCACCGAGGTAGGTCGCATTGAGCTGGCCCGTTTTGTGAATCCGAGTGGCATGCTGTCGCTCGGCCAGAATCTGTATGCACCAACAGCGGCCAGCGGTATTCCATCCATCGGTTTCCCGAGTGAAGAAGGGATGGGACGCCTGCAGCAGGGCAGCCTCGAAGCCTCGAACGTGGAAATCGTGCAGGAAATGGTTGAGATGATCACCGCCATGCGCGCCTACGAAATCAACTCCAAGGCAATCAAGACCTCCGATGAAATGGGTCAGATTGCCAACAACCTGACGCGGTAACGCCTCGTGCATTCCCCGTCCCGTCTCATCGTTTCGTACATGCTCACGGTCATTGTGGGTGTGTTTGCAACGATGCTTGTACCAGAGTGGTTGTCGGCGCAGAGCGCGCAGGGCACGGATACAACGCCGGTAACGCCAGCGATGTCGTCGTATCCGCGTGCCGTGAGTGCACCACCCGTGGTATGGACGCGCGCGATTGCGACGCGAGCGCTGGTACGTGGCGACACGCTGCAAGCCGACGACTTTGCGATTGCCGACACCGCCATTCACGGACGGGTCCCGTTTGGTCTGGACACAACAACCCCGCAAGCCGGCTGGCTTATTCATCGTGCGGTAGCCGCCGGTGAGTGGCTGCGTGCACCGGCGGTGCAGCCGCGTGCTGCGGTGAGTGCCGGCCAGACGGTGCAAGCGCTCTGGTTTGATGGGGACGTCAGTCTTTCCGTAACTGCTGTTGCACTCAACAGCGCGCCCGTTGGCGGCGCTGTCTCGCTTCGGGTCGGTCGTACGCGTCGTTTGCGCGGTGTGGCGATGGCCCCGGACACTGTTCGAATCCGTTGACCGGAATCCTGTCATGACACGTCATGTTCCCCGTATTCACACGCCGGCCGCCGAGCTGTTACCCGCCACGCTACTGGTACTGCTGAGTGCACTCACACTCGGTGCGCCGGCACTGCGCATGCCGATAGTTGGCGCCTCGGTGATTGGCGCCCAGGCTGCCCCGCCGCCCACGCCGCCCGCTGACAGCGTCGAAGCCACCGACGGCATACCGGTGCGTGCGCCGCGCGCTTCATGGGTGGCTGACCGACGCGCCTTCGCTGTGGGTGATGTCATCACGGTACTCATTGATGACTACACCATTTCCACGGCGGTGAAAGACAACATTGCCAGTGATACACGCCGTCGGAATCTCGGCGCCGTCATTCGACTTCCGCTGCAGGGCTCACGCTCCGGCGGCATCGATGCGCGCAATGACGCTGACACGCAGCAACGTGGTGCGCTGCGGCGCGAAAACCGCTTTCAGAATGAAATGAGCGTACGCGTTGTAGCCACCGGTGAAAACGGATTGCTGCAGGTACGCGGACAGAAGAACATCACGGTAGACAAGGCACAACAGGACGTCGTGTTTGAAGGCTGGCTTCGTGCGCAGGATGTCTCGCCGCAGAATCTTGTGGAATCGTATCGCATTGCCGATGCCACACTGTCGTACAAGTCGCCGGGACCGTTGGGCAAAACCAAATCCGGCATCTTCACGCGCATCCTTGGCCTGTTCCTGCCGTGAGCACTCTTCGTACGCTACACATGCTCCGCCGGCTGTGCGCCTTGGCCGTACTCTGCCTGGTTTGGTTCAGCGTACCCGCTACGCTGCACGCACAGGCCGAAGCGCGCATCCGCGACCTGACCAACGCCGAAGGCGCGATGCCTGTGCGGTTGATGGGTTACGGACTGGTGGTTGGCCTCGACGGCACGGGTGACCGTGCGATTGGTGGTCAGACTGCCGGACAGACCGTGCAGTCGGTCGTCAATCTGCTGCGACGCTTTGACATTGAAGTGCCACCCAATCTGCTGCGCATGCGCAACGTTGCGGCGGTGTTGGTAACAGCCGAGATGTCGCCGTATTTGCGCGCTGGCGGACGCTTCGAGATTCAGGTGGCCAGCATGGGTGACGCGCGTTCGCTGCGCGGCGGCGTGTTGTACATGACGCCGCTGGTATCCGATCCGGGCGGTCCGGCATTGGCCACCGCGCAGGGTCCGCTGCTGGTAAGTGAAGGTGGTTCCGCCACGCGCTATGCACCAACCATCGAAACATCGGCTCGCATACCCAGTGGCGGCATTCTCGAGGCAGACTTGCCTCGTCCCACTCTGGCCGCAGCCAGTACCCGCTTGTTCCTGCGCGAGCCGGACATCGGCACAGCAACGCGCATTGTGACCGCCATTAACGGACAGCTGGGTGATGAGGTGGCATCTGTTGAAGACGAAGGTGCCATTCGTCTCAATCTTCCAGCGGGTGCCGAACGCGCCGCATCATTGGCCAAGGTGCTGGAGCTGGCGGTGCGCCCCGATACCAAGCCACGCCTGGTGATTGATGGCAAGGACGGTAGTGTGGTGATTGGAGGCGACATCACCGTTGGACCGGCTACGGTCAGTCATGGCGGTGTCACGCTGTCAATCGGTGATATCGCTGCAGACGATGCGACACCTTCCGCCGGTAGCGTACGCATGGCCATCGGCACACCGGTACAGAAAATCGCCAGCGCTCTGCACGCAGTGCAAACACCACCGCAGGAAATCGCCGCCATCTTTGCCGCACTGCGCGACGTTGGCGCGATTACCGCCGAGATCATTGTCCGATGATTACGCGCGTAGGAGATCCCGCAAATACACCCGGAGCAGCGCCATCTGCTTCGCCACGTGATGCGAAGCTGCAACAGGCCGTTTCCAACCTGGAAGGGGTGTTCGTGCAACAACTTTACAAGGCAATGCGCGAATCCGTTCCGCAGCAGGAAGGAATCGTTTCAGGAGGGGCCGGAGAAGAGATGTTTACGGCACTGATGGATCAGCACCTTGCTGCCGAAACTCCCAAGCACTGGGAGCGTGGACTTTCTGATGCGCTGTACCGGCAGCTCAGCCGGCATCTCGACATTGCACCAACATCTTCCGATGCAGCATCCGCCGCTTCGGCTCCCGACACCGTACGCCAGCCCGACCTGTAATGTCCTCCGCACTGCTCACCGCCGAAGCCACGCACAACCTCATGACCACACCGGCACCCTCCATGCTGGATGCGCTCTACGATGCGCTGTGCACCGAGCGTCGACTGTTGGATGATCTCGTGTTGCAAATGCGACGGCAGCGAAACGCTGTCGGCTCCGATGACATCGACAGCGTGGACGACAGTGTCTTTGCAACGCACCGCATCCTTGCCACACTCGGACAGGCTCGGCAGCGACGTCGGCAACTCAACGAGCTGCTGGGCGGCACCGCCGATATGCCGCTGCGCGAACTCGAAGCGCGCCTGGGTATGCATCTCGACGACCGGTTGCGTGAAGCGCGTCAGCGACTCCAGGCATCGGCCGAGGTGTTGTCACGCGAAGTCGGCATGAATCGCAAGCTGCTGCGCGAAGCGCTGGCTACCAACACGCAGCAGGTGCGCGTGCTGTCGGGCGAGCCCATCAACCCTTCCACGTACGCCGCTGAAGGCGCCGCGACTCCCACGTCGCAGCCGCGCGGTCTCGTGGTCAACCGCACGGTCTGACATCATGGCCTCCGGACTCTTCGGCATTGCGCGCACAGCATTGCTGGCGCATCAGACGTCGCTTCAGGTTGTGTCGCACAACGTGGCGAACGCCGAGACGCCGGGCTATTCGCGTCAGCGCCCCATGCTGTCGGCCAACACGCCGGTGCGCATGCCCTACGGCAATATCGGCACCGGTGTCGCTTTCAATGGCATCGAACGGCAGCGCGACACACTGCTCGACCAGTCCTTTCGCAGCGCCGCCAGTTTGCTGGGCGAATCCACCACGCGCCGTGATCTGCTCTCGCAGGTAGAAGGAATCTTCGGTGAGCCGGCCGACGCCGGCATGGCTGCATCCCTTGATCAGTTCTGGTCGTCGTTCAGCGATCTGGCCACATCACCGGGCAGCTTGTCGGCCCGGGCGGTAGTGCAGCAGAGCGGGCGACAGCTCTCGCAGCTGTTCAACGATTACGACGCGCGGCTTACACAAACACGTGAACAGGTCACGAGTCGGCTCGACGCGCTGGTATCGCAGGTGAATCAGTTCGCCGAACAGGTCGCCGAACTGAACGGTCGTATCATCACCGCCGAAGCCACGGGCACCGTCGCCTCTGATCTGCGCGATCAGCGCGATCTGCTCATTGACGATCTGTCGCGGATGGCCGGCGCTCGCGCTGAGCCGCAACGCGATGGTTCAGTGTCCGTACTGCTTGGCAACTCCACCCTGGTAGACGGTACCTCGGCACGTCCGCTGCGCTTGCAGCAGGATCCGCCGGTACCGCCGCCCGCTGTGATGCCGTCCGACATTCCGGTGCGACTCACGCTGGGTAACAGTGTTGATCGCCTGTACCCGCTGGCCGGTGAGCTCAAGGGTCTGGTGGGCGTGATAAACACCGATGTGCCCTCGCTGCGTGGACGCCTTGATGCAATGGCCAGCAGCATTGTGTCAACGGTCAACGCAACGCACAGCACCGGATTCGTATTCAGCGGCAATACCATTCCCGGCACTGCCGCCGGTAACTTTTTTGATCCGGGCACCGTGGGAGACCCGGTGCGCGCCGGCACCATGAAGTTGCTCGCCGCCGTGGAACAGAACGCTGCCAACATCAGCGCCTCCGGCGATGCAAACGCACCGTTTGACAACCGCATTGCCACCGGATTGGCCGCACTGCGCAACAATACCACCGCCGTCACCTTTACCGGTGCAGGTGGCGAAACGGAAACCGCCGGTTTCGGCACGTTCTTCCGTACCACGGTCACACGGCTCGGTCTCGACGTACGTGGCGCCACCGACGACACGTCAGTGCGCACGATTCTTTCCGAGCAGGCCGACGCGCGGCGTCAGTCGGTGAGCGGCGTAAGCACCGACGAGGAGCTCATTCAGCTCATGCGCGTACAGCAATCATATGTAGCCGCCACCAAGCTGGTGAAAACGGCCGATGAGATGCTGCAGACACTGCTCTCACTCGTCTGACGGAGCGCCGGCCAATGCTCGTACTCGGACGCAAGGAAGGAGAATCCATCCTCATTGAGGGTGGCATCCGGATTGTGGTGGTGTCGTGCGACAAAGGCGGCGTACGCCTCGGCATTGAGGCGCCATCTGCCCTGCGCATCCTGCGTGGCGAAATTGCCGCACAGGTGGCCAGTGAAAATCAGCGGGCCAGTGTACCGGCGGATTCCGATTGGTTGAAGTCGTTGGGCACAGCGCCCGAAAAATCTGTCAAGCCTGCAGCATCAGAGGTGAAGCCGTGACCTGCACGCCCGGACATCAGCGTCCGGCGCGACGGGCGGCCGACAACGTGGCGAGGCGTATCACGCAGCCGCCATCGTTGCGCGGTGTCACGGTGCCGAATGCTGACTGCAGACACATGTTCGCCGCCTGCGCATCACACAGCGTGGCTTCATCGGTGTCGCCATCTGCCGCGTGGTCAGGGTGCACGAGCACCGTCACGGTGTCCGCATCACTCGACACGTCGATTACCACGGCGCTGGCCTGTGCGAACGCCGCCCGCTTGGCCGAGGTGATGGTCAGCAGCAGTGCCTGGAGAAACGCGTGCGGCTCTACGAGCACCGGCAGCACATCTGCCGCGGTCGTGACCCGTACTTCCACGTCGCGCAAATCGCCGTGGTGCGAATGCAACGCGACAGCCTGCTCAATGATGTCGAGCGGTGCAACCGGTTCAACGCCACTGTCATCGCGCGACGGCAACAAGCGAAGCAGCTGCAGCAGACTGTCCATGCGCTCGGTCTCGACGCGCAGCTGCTGGGCGCCCTGCTGGCATGTCATGTCTTCGTGCTCCAGCATGTACGCAGCCGCAGACACTGTAGCAATCCGGTTGCTCAATGCGTGCGTGACACCACGCAGCAGTTCTTCCTGCAGTTCCAGCCAGCGTGCCCGGGTTTCGGCAAGCGGCATCGCAACATTTTCCGCGTCGCTCATATCGCGACACTACCTTGCGTCCCGAATTCACGGCTCAGGTACGACCGTATGATGGTCATTGTCGGGTTGGTTATTGTGTTTGGCGCGGTGCTCGGCGGTTACGTCATGCACCACGGCCAACTGGCCGTGCTCATTCAGCCGAGTGAGTTTGTCATTATTGGTGGTGCAGGCATTGGAGCATTGATAGCAGCGAATCCTCCCGCTGTCATCAAGGCAACTATGGGGCAACTCGTTGCGCTCATCAAGCCCACCCCCTTCGGTGCACAAGCGTACGCCGAGTTGTTGCAAGTCCTGTACGAAATCTTCCAGAAGGCGCGCAAAGACGGACTGGTGGGACTCGAATCACACATCGAAGACCCGAAGGCGTCAGATATTTTTCAGAAATATCCGTCGTTTTTGAACAACCATCACGCCGTGTCATTGCTGTGCGATACGCTGAAGGTGCTGCTCACCGGCGCGGTGGAGGATCACAATCTCGCAGAGATTCTGGATCTCGACCTCGAAAAGCATCATCACGAGGCGATGAAGATTCCCACGGCGATTTCGGCGGTCAGCGACGCCATGCCGGGCTTTGGTATCGTCGCCGCCGTGTTGGGCGTGATCATCACGATGGGATCAATTGGTGGTGAAGCGGCAGAAATCGGTCAGAAGGTGGCCGCGGCGCTCGTGGGAACGTTCCTGGGCATTCTGTTGGCCTACGGTCTGCTGAGCCCGATTTCCGCGGCGGTGACATCGCGCATTCACGCCGAAAACGATTACATGCTGTGTATCCGCACAGCGCTGCTTTCGTTTGCCCGCGGCGATGCACCAATGACGGCCGTAGAGTTTGCGCGCCGCAATGTTGAACCGCACGAGCGTCCGAGTTTCGCCGAGCTGGAAGAGCTTACGCGCAAGAAGGCGGCATAAGCCATGAGCGCGCGCGGCGGCAAGAAGATTATCATCGTCAAGAAAAAGGTCGCCGGCCACGGCGGCCATCACGGTGGCTCGTGGAAGGTGGCCTACGCCGACTTCGTGACTGCCATGATGGCGTTTTTCATGGTGATGTGGATTCTGGGCATGGACGATCAGACCAAGTCGGCCATCGAAGGCTACTTCTCCAATCCCGTGGGCTATCGCAAAGGCTACGGTGCGGGCTCGAGTCCGATCGCCGTGGGGTCGTCGCCCACAAACATCCAGCGTACGCCGTTGCGGCTGGTGGTGCGCGCAAATGAAGAAAAAGCGTTCGAGAATGCGCGCCAGCGCATCATGACACAGCTTGAGGCCAACGACTCCCTGGCCAAGCTCAATGCACAGGTCGAAGTGAACGTGACACGGGATGGGCTGCGCATCGAGTTGATTGAGAGCGGTTCAGGCGATGTGTATTTCCCCATGGGTTCGGCGCTCATCAAGCCGGCTGTGGCGCTGGTGCTGTCGATTGTGGGCGGTGAGCTCTCCACGTTGTCGCATCCCATCGTACTCGAGGGGCACACCGACGCTGCCCAGTTCGGAGCCAACGCCTCGTATACCAACTGGGAGTTGAGTTCAGACCGCGCCAATGCGGCACGGCGCGTGCTTGAAACAACGGGTGTTGATCAGACGCGACTGCTCGAAGTGCGCGGCTACGCCGACAAACGATTGCGTGATCCGGGCAATCCCACGGCAGCCGCCAACCGTCGCATCTCACTGTTGCTGCCGTTTACCAATGTGCCCGATGGCATGGTGGGTGATCTTCCCGTTGAAGAGTCAGCGCCGCCCCCCCAGCCGTAGTCGAAACCCTCGGCGGTATCCAGTGGTACAGAACACATGCGTTATGGTGTTCTGCTGTTCCTGCTCAGCATCGTGTGTGCGCCGCTGGTGACCGCACAGAACGTGTCGGTCGTGGTACGGGTTCTGGCGGATGAGGGTCCGTTGGCGAACGCTGAGGTCATTGACCGTTCCAGTGGTGCCCGCGCGCTCACGCGCAGTTCGGGCGACGTGTTGGTACGGGTAAACAATAGATCCCGACTTTCGCTGCGTGTGAGGCAGTTGGGGTTTGCGTATCAAGACATTGCACTGCGTGCGTCCGACTTGTTGGGCGGTGGACGTGATACCGTGATTGTGCGTCTCGAGCGCGTTGCGTTTGCGATGCCTGCCGTTGCCACGGTTGCGTCAAGCCAATGTCCGCGCCTTGATCAGGAGCATGCGCAGCTGGGGTACTATGCGTTGACTCAACTTCGGGAGGGCGCTGAACGATATGCAACCTTCAGCGAGGCGTATCCGTTCCGCGTGCTGCTTGAGCGTCGCACGAGTATGCAATTTACGGGTTACGCTTGGCCTTCCAGGCGGGTTTCCCGGGAGCGCGTACTTGCTGAAGAATGGGGTGAGCCCTATTCACATGGCAATGTTATGTTTCGCGATCAACGCGGATTTGCGGTACCCGTGCTCTCCGTTCGTGCACTGGGTGACCCCGAGTTCTGGGCGCATCACTGCATCACTGCGGCCTTCATCGAGGGAGAGCCGGACAACCGTCGTGTGCGCCTGGAGTTTGTCCCCAGCCCGTCGGTGCGCGACACCGACTGGGCCGGAAGTGCGGTCATCGATTCAGCCACCAGTGTATTGCAGCGTCTCGACTTTCAGCTGCTCGTGCGGCAGCGCGGCGGACCGCGCAGACTTGAGGGTTACACCACGTTCAGGTCACCATCGCCGCTCATCAGCATTCCAGACAGTACGGCGGCAATTTGGTGGTATCACCGTCCCGATATTGATGAGCCTTGGGGCCCGCCCAACATGGTGCAGGTAATTCGCGTTGAAAAGGTGCAGTATCGCAAACAAACTCCCCCCAGCGCGGCAGCGCGCTAACAGACCATGAGAAAACTGTTCAAACGAGTACGTGCCACATTGTTTATGGGCGTCGCGTGGGCGCTGGTGTGGGCGCCTGTGGGAGTGCTTTCCGGGCTCATCATCGACCCCGACGGCTCCATGGATGAGATGTGGATTCTCATTGGCGCATACCCCGGCTTTGTTGGCGGTGTGCTGTTTTCACTGGTGCTGCTGAGCGCGCGGGGTCGCCACCGTCTGGACAAGCTTTCCATCGCCCGCGTGGGCGCGTGGGGCGCAGCCGCAGGTTTAGCGGTTGGCATTCTTCCATTCATGATTGGCACCGCCACATCGACGGTTCCGCTGTGGCTGCTCGCGGGCGGCTTTGCAGGCGTGACTACCGCCCTGAGCGCAACTTCTGCGGCCGGTTCCGTGTGGCTGGCGCAACGTGCTATCGCGAAGGAGCAGCTCGCCGCGCCGGAGGAGCCCCGCGCGCTACGGTGATGGGGCGCGCTCACCATCAACAGGCATAGTTGCGGACGAACGCGCATCCCACGCCTGCTGTAGCGCAGCCACGAGTGTTGCCGGACTTTGCGCACCGGAAACGCCGTATTTGCGATCGAGCACAAAAAAGGGCACCCCGGTGACGCCAATCGCCTGGGCGTCCGCCTCATCCTGTCGCACCGCATCGGCGAATGCGTTGCTGTTGAACATGCTGCGCACGGCCGTTGTGTTGAGCCCCACTTCGGAGGCCAGCGACACCAGCGTGTCCACATCACCAAGCGACGCGCCTTCGCCCAGATAGGCGGCGAAGAGACGCTCACCCAGGGCTTCGCGCAGCGGTTGCGCGGAATCCGACGTGTCCGTGCGCGCGGCATCTTCACTGGCCGCAAAGTGCAGCAGACGATGCGCGTTGAACGTGTTACCCACTTTCACCTTATCAAGCGCAAACGAGAGCCCCTCAGCCGCTGCCGCCTCGGTCATGCGCGCGTTCATGCGCTGCGCTTCTTCAACCGTGGTGCGGTACTTGCGCGCCAGTAACTCCGGCTGCGGCTCGCTATGCTCGAGGGGTGCGTTGGGATCGAGCTCAAAGCTCCGCCATGTCACCTGCACATCGCTCGCATGGGCAAACTCTGCGAGCGCGGCTTCAAACCGACGCTTACCCACGTAGCACCACGGGCACGCAACATCCGACCAGATTTCAACCTGCATGACTGCACTCACCTTGAAGTTGTCTATGGTAGCGGGCCGATACGTGAGAGCAGTGATGGCGTGCCGCGCAGCGCGCTGATCACCAGATCGACACCCAAACCACCCAGCACGATTGCGGCCACGCCGGCGCCAAGCCTGGTGGCGGCGGTGGATGTCACCACGATAGCCACCGCAATCACTACGAATAAGATGCCAAACGCCACACTGATGTTCCGCCGTGTGGGAGTCGAGCTGCCTGGATCAGGGGATTCCGGCATCGGTGTTGTGATAGTCGTTCGGTATTGCGGTACGACTCAGACTTCGGCACGCACCTGAGCGTACGTGAGCGCGGTAAACATACCTGTTCCGCCAACCACGTTGCCAACGAGTGCCGGTAGCACGCCCCGCAGCACGGCATCGCTGACCGACAACTCGCCCCCCAGCATGAGTACAAACAGTTCGGTGGCACCGGCAACAACGTGCGACATCCCGCCCACACCGATCATGTACGTGAGGATCACAATAATCAGCACCTCTCCGGCGCCTTCCATGCGCGGCATGATCCACACCAGCGAAGCAATCAGAAATCCGGCCGGCATCCCCCACAGCAGATGTTGCATGGCCGAGGCTTCAGCATAGTGTCGTGAGACGGCCAGAATACCGTCCATCTGCAAGTCCGGTACGATGTGCGCATACACCAGCAGTGCCGACGCAATCA
Organism: Gemmatimonas sp.; assembly: GCA_011390805.1. Classification (GTDB taxonomy): domain Bacteria; phylum Gemmatimonadota; class Gemmatimonadetes; order Gemmatimonadales; family Gemmatimonadaceae; genus JAABRT01. Next base: position 22,607 of record JAABRT010000024.1, read on the forward strand.
GGCACCCTGTCATGTTGGCGGCGAACACGATCCCCCACAACCGCGCGGTCCGCTGCAGGTTGCGCGTTGTGGGCTTCAAGAGCAGCTGCAGAATGGGCGTAATGGTGTTTTCGGTAAACAACTGCATGCGACCAAGTATCACGATCAGAAATCCAACGGCGTATCCAAAGTTCGAGACCGCCGGTGCCCAGTCCGTGTCGGGAAGCATCGCCACCAGGAATCCTTTGCACAGCACCGACATGCTGATCGCCAGCCCCGCAATCACTCCAGACCACCACAACGCATTAAAGGAACGCGCCAGCTCGTGCTCTCCTTCTTTGCGGATCGCCTCGTAAATAACAGAAGTCGAGTAGGCAGTGAGTTCATCGGCCTGCTCTTCGGTTTCCCGATCCTTCTCCTGCTTCTCGCGTACCTCCGCTTCATGCGTTTGATGCGTATGCGTGTCGCTCATGCTGCTCCTTCGCCTGGAGATGAGTGCAAGGTGCTGCCGACGACTCGATAGCCGCTTCTGAATATTCCCCTGTGCACAAGCCAAATGCCATGGGCACGATTTCATGACTCATACGCTTGATGCAACAGAAGGCGCGCCAGAAGGTGCGCATTTTCACATCTTCACGACGTGTGTCGATGTGCTGGACATCACGAGAGCGTCTGTATGAAATGCATTCAGCACGCTTCGTGCTCTGCAATATTGATTGGGAGCAACACCATGACCGCACCAACGCTGGCTACTGCTACGTCCGATATCGTCGAGACCGCCATCGCGGCAGGCTCTTTCACGACTCTGGTCGCGGCCGTTACCGCTGCAGGACTCGTAGACACCCTCAAGGGCACGGGACCGTTTACCGTATTTGCACCATCCGATGATGCATTTGCCAAGTTGCCCGCCGGCACGGTGGAAGAGCTGGTGAAGCCGGAAAACAAGGATCAACTCGTAGCAATCCTTACCTATCATGTGGTGCCGGGCGCAGTGTTGTCGAAAGACATTGCCGGCAAGACGCTCAACGTGACCACGGTCAATGGTGCTGACGTGGCCGTTGACGCAACCAATGGTGTGATGGTTGGTGGTGCCACGGTCGTCACTGCAGACATTGCGACCACCAACGGCGTTATCCACGTGATCGACACCGTGATCATGCCGCCGGCCAAGCAGTAGCATTAATCAGTGCAGGTGAGGAGGCAGATGATCCCCCCTCACACTGCCTGAACGTCGGTTGGGCACACCGTTGCCCAGCCGACGTTTTTTGTTTGAGGGCCGCGACGCGCACAATGGCCACCAGCTGGCGCGCTTCGGTGCCCGGGGACAGATTTTGCGCAAGCGTCTCACGCACCAGCTCGGCTCACATCCACCTCCCTGTGAAACTGGAAGTCACCTTGCGAGCGTCTTCCACACGTGACCCTGCACTACTGTTGGCGGTCTGATCATCAATGGAGACCACGCCCCACGAATCGCACTCGGCCCGTGCACTGCGCGAGAGCCAGCTCAACTTCCAGCACATGGCGGAAAATGTGCCGGGTGCGCTGTTCCAGTACATCCAGTTTCACGACGGGCGCAATCATGTCACGTACATGAGCCCGCGTTGCCTTGAACTGTGGGAGCTGCCGCCTGAGCAAATCGAACAGGATTCGTCGGTGCTCTGGCAGATGGTGCATCCCGACGACCTGCCGGCGATGGCCGAGTCGGTGGTGAAGTCGGCGCAGACCATGTCTCCCTGGTATTTCGAATGGCGCATTACAACGCCATCAGGCAAACAGAAATGGCTGCAGGGTTCCGGGCGCCCGTTGTTTCGCGACGAGGAATCGGTCAAATGGAACTCATTCATTCTTGATGTCACCGAACGTCGTCGTGCCGAAGAAGCAGCGCTACAGTTGCGCGCACAGCTGCAGCAAGCCGAACAGCTTGAAGCGCTGGGACGTCTGGCCGGTGGAATTGCACACGACGTCAACAACGTGCTCACCGTCGTGATGGGCTTCGCCGAGTCGGCGCTTGATACCGTACCCGACGATGCACCGGCGCGTGAAGATATTGCCGAGGTGATTTCGGCCGCTGCACGGGCCGCGTCGCTCACCGGACAGCTGCTCGCGTTTGCGCGGCGTCAGCCTTCTGAACCGATGGTCTTCGATCCTGCCGAACGGCTCGAAGACAGCAGCCTGATGCTGCATCGACTCATTGATGGACGCGTCGTTCTGGAATATGACGTCGCACGCGATGTGCCAACGCTGTCCATGGATCCTGCGCAGTTTGATCAGATCATTACCAACCTCATACTGAACGCACGCGACGCCACCCCTGACGGCGGCGTACTGACCGTGTCGCTGCGTCGCGCAGATGAATGGGTTGAGCTGGCGGTGACCGACCGCGGTGTCGGGATGGACGCAGAAACGCAGGCGCGCATCTTCGACCCGTTCTTCAGCACCAAATCGCACATGCGCGGAACCGGCCTCGGGCTGTCCACGGTGCATGGCATCGTGAATGCGGTCGGTGGCGATGTGACCGTGCAGAGTCAGCCTGGCGCCGGGTCCACGTTCCGCGTGCGCCTGCCGAGCTCCGGCAGGCCTCCCGCTCCAACACCCGAATCGGTTGCGAAGACCAGTGCACCGCTACCCCCTCGCATCCTGCTCTGCGACGACGACGCGCAGCTGCGTCGGGTGCTCGAACGTGTACTGCGACGTCATGGTGTTGACGTGCGCTCGGCGGACGAACCGTCGGCCGCACTGTTGCTGCTTGAGGGGTGGACGCCGGATCTGTTGCTGACGGATGTCGTCATGGGGGGCGGGGGCGGAGTCGCACTCGCCAGCGCGCTTCGTGAACGCCTGACCAACCTACCTGTCTTGTTTATTACGGGTTACGTAAACGACGACCTGTCCCGAACGGAGCTGGAGTCCGGCACAGACGCTGTGTTGCGCAAACCGTTCCGCAACAGCGAACTGCTCGATGCCATTCGCCGCGCGTGGAACGGAGTGTAAATCGTCAGCGATAGCAGATCAGCGGAACAGTTCGGCCGCCAATCGTTTGTCGTGACCGTACACATCGTCCCGAAACTGCAGTTGCCCTTCGCTGTTCACCCACGAGGTGAAGTACACGATCAGCACGGGGCGTGGTTCGGTGAGTTCCACCGATGTCTCGCGACCGCTCAGCATGGCAGCTTCGATGCGCTCCGGCGGCCATTCGGCGTTGTCACGCAAAAGGTATTCGGCCAGATCACGAGGTTCGCTCAGCCGGATACATCCGTGACTGAACGCGCGCTGCTCCCGCTCAAAAAGCGATTGCGCCGGCGTGTCATGCATGTAAATGCGGTAGCTGTTCGGAAACATGAACTTCACTCGACCAAGCGCATTGTTGGGTCCGGGGCGCTGTCTGATCACGGGCAGCGATGGCGTTCCGCCAATGATCTCCATGTTGTTCTTGCGCAAGTACGCGGGATCACGGGCAATCGCCGGCAGAATCTCATTGCGCGTGATGCTCTGCGGTACAGTCCACGTGGGACTCATCACCACCGTTTGCAGCGTTGATGAAAAAATCACGGTGTTTGTTGCATCTTTTCCAACCACGATGCGCATGTTCATGATCTCGCGGTCGTCTTCAAACACCATGAGCCGGAAATCCGGAATATTGACCAACAGCGCGTTGGGTGGTTGCTGCTCAGGTACCCAACGCAGGCGCTCCATATTCACCAGCATTGTGCGTAATCGGGTGGCGGGCGACACGTTGAGTGCGCGCAGGAACGCCGGGCCCATCACGCCGTCCGGTGCAATACCATGTCGCGATTGGAACGACTGCACCGACCGCAGCAACGCGCTATCCACGACCATCGTACTGTCTGCCACCTGCAGGTCGCCCAACTGCTGCAACCGTTCGCGGATGGAAGGCAAGACGGTGGCTGTGTCTCCCAACGTGATGCTGCGCGTTCCCGGCGGCAGTGCGAGCTGCGGCCACGGAACTTCGGAAAGCGGACGCAGTTGGCGTACGGCATCACGCAACAACAGATACTGAGGATGCATCGGCTCGTAGGCAGCCAGATCCATCGTGCCTGCAGCCAGCGAGTCCATGAACCGGCCGATATCCTTTTTGGCGCGCGGAATGAACCAGTCAAGCTCGCGTGGATCACCGCCAAAATGCCCGTTGTAGTTGCGTTCGGCGAAGCGGAAAAACTCTGCCGTGAGTCGCAACTCAACGCCAGCGGCACAGCTATCGCAAATGGGCCTGCGCATTGAGTCGCTGAACGCCGACAGTTCGCCAAGCGCGATGAACGCATTGGCCAACTCGGTAAGCGAGTCGCGCACAAACCATGCATACTGCATGTTGCGGCGTGCGTAAAACTCCAGCATGCGCGTAGAGTCGGACCGAAAGTCCGGATAGCGCTCAAAGAAGGCGTTCAGTGCGGTTGAGTCGACATAGCGCGCACTGTATGGTTCCGCCGTTTCAAAGACTGCGGAAATGATCGCTGCCTGCTCGGTGCGCTCTATGGGCGCATTATCTTGCACACAGCCAATGGCAAGAACCGGCGCGAACAGTGCCACCAACATGCTCCGCCATGTTCTGCATTTCACTGACTGTCCTGCCTCGCGCTGCACTGTCCGCCGTTGCTTCACTGTCGTTCCTCCGTAGCGTGGCAGCGCGACCTCTTCACACTCCGTGTATAAAGAGCAGTCCGCCGTTGGCCAGCGCGTTAATCACGATGGCCATATCGGCGCGCGGTACAGCCGGACATCCCCAACTCCGGCCCAGCCGCCCTGTCTGCGCGATGAAACGTGCGCTGACGTAATCCGCACCGTGAATGATGATCTCGCGCGCCCGCGCCTGATCATTAACTCCAACATCGAGACCTTGCAGCAACAGCGCTGGTCCATGCTTCGGGCTTCTGATTTCTTCGCCCACCCGATACAGCCCGAGACTCGTTTGATGCGACTCGTGCCGGTTGCTGAACGACTCCGCCATCAATCCGCCTGATCCCTGACCGTGCGCCACATAGGTCTGCAGCACCACATCCTGCGATGCCAGGTCGATCAGCACCAGACGGCGGGCCGTGCTCGGTTGCGACATGTCGGCAATCGCCAGGGTGCCGCTATCAGCCGACATCCCGCGTGACGCGATGCTTGCATACGCTGCACCGAATACCTCCGGAGCGATGATACCCCCGAGCCGTGCATTGTGATACAACAGATCGGCAGGATCAGCAGCTACATGCCCTGCCCCTGTCGCGATCAATTTGTGCTCGGCCCGGGAATCCGCGGCGTCGGGATGTGCCAGCGCGACAAACAGCCAAAGCAGCACAAGTGGTGAAATCATGTGGTGATTTTTTGCGTAGACGGGAATCGCTTCCCGGTTTGACGGTCGATGCGCTGGCGGAGCCGGCGGCGCGATGTACTGGGGGAGCATAACCACCCCGGAAGGCTATTACCCACAAGGAGCAGATTCCCTCCCCCGTAACGAGCAGCGGTCGGCTGATCCTACGGGGTGGGCGAAACCGTCAATCGGGACTCCGCCCATGTGACGGCCGCCACATACACCTCGCCCAGCGGAGCCGAGTTCTCCGCGCTCATCTCGGTAACCGCGTCCCACGCCGCGTGCTCGTAGGCCTCCACAAGCGACAGCACTGACGCGTGCGGGCCCACACCGTGCAGCAACGCGTCGCGCACATCGGCACTCACCGGCAGGCGACTCAACACGTCGATCATCGGCAGTCCGAGCAGAATATCAAATCGCGACAACAGTCCAACCAGAAAACGGGCCGCCGGATCGCCGCTACCCATGTTGGCCGTCACCAACTCGCAGAAACGCGCGCGCACCAGCGCGTGTTTTACCGCTTCGTGCGCAATCGGATTGCGCGATGCCACACCCGAGACGAGCAGAATCAATAACCACCGCGAAAGTGCGGCCCGGCCAAGCAACTGCACAGCGTAGGGAATCGACTCCACGTTGCGAAAGCCCAGACTGGCCGAGTTCACAATGCGCAGCAATGCGTACGACAGCGATGGATGCGACCCGAACGCTTCGTCCAACGCCCGTTCACTTACTTCAGGATCACTGAGCAGCTGCAACAGGTTGGCAATGGTGACCTGCTGCAGGGAAAGCGCACGACCACCCAGCGTTTCCGGGCGGCTGAAGTAATAACCCTGAAACAAGCTGAAGCCGAGCTTCGCACAGAGCGTGCGCATGGAACCGGTTTCCACGCGTTCAGCCAGCAGCCGCAAATGGGGATAGCGACGCAGCGGTGCGATAAACGTGGCCAGGCTTTCGGCGTCATGACCAAGCACATCCACCTTTACGATCTGCGCAATCTCCAACAGTGGAGCCCACGACGCTTTCCCCTCAAAATCGTCGAGCGCGATGGTGTACCCCTCGCGTACGGCGCGCTTGCACGCGTCAACCACGGTCTGATCGGGACGGATGGTCTCGAGCAGCTCCAGCACCACTTCCTTGGGATCGAAGACGCGATACAGGTCTCCCACCAGATGCTCGCGCCCGATGTTCACCCACGCCGGTGCGCCGGCGGTGAGGCGGTCCATACCAATGGATACGATCGCGTGCAGGGCCGTGTCGCTGCACATGGCGTCCACCGAGAAACCGGTAGCCGCCGTAGAGACAGACGTAGCCCGAAACAACAGTTCGTACGCCACGCACCGATTGCCGAGATCAAAGATCGGCTGTCGGGCGAGACACACGTCCTGGGCAGTTGGCGGAGGCGCTGGAGTGAATGAGGCCATGCGAGCGTGAGCGCCGCGCAAGCGCGACGGAACCGGAAGACAGGAATTGCGTAATGGGGCAAGGCGCCGTGCAACAGTCATCGTCGCGGCCTGACCTCTTTGAGAGTATCGTCACATGATGTCCGAATCCTCTGTTTTTTCTCGCGCGCCGCGCTTTGTTCGCCACCTGACGGTCTTCGCGGCACTCGGCTTGGCTGTCTTCGCCGGCACCGGTTGCGGCAGCGGAGATGAAGCGCCGGTGCTCGATGAAAGTCTGTCACGCGATCTAAGCCTGGCCAGCGCAGGCAGTTCCACCGATCCCATTGCGTTCGGAGACACGGCGGCGTCGGGTGAACCGGAATCTTCGGACGCGCCAGCCCCGGAGCCAGAGCGGGCTGTCACCGCCCCGAGACCATCGCCCGCCGCGCCACCTCGTCCGGCACCGGCGCCTGCACAGGCACCTGCACCGCGTCAGGCGCCGCGTCCTGAGCGAGTACCCGAGCCCCAGCCGGTTCCTGTTGAAGCACAGCCCGCCCCTGCTCCCGCGCCCACACCGGTTGCAGCCCCGGAGCCTGCACCCGCACCGGCTGCAGCGCCTGCCCGCCGCGCGCTGCTGGGCGCCGGGGCCGCGTTGGTTGGCACCACCGGTGGCGAAATCTGCACCACCAGCAATCGCCCCGGAGACCGGGTGGTCATGCGACTGACGTCGGCAGTTACCGGACCCGATGGCGGTCGGCTGGAGGCCGGAACACCGGTGCTGCTGGAGCTCGCATCTACGGACTCCGGACTCGTGTTCAAAGTGAAAGGCGTTTCTATTGAAGGCGAGCTGTATCCGGTGGCCGCGACCGCGTCCATTGAAAGCGAAATGCAAGGGTCTCGAATGGCGTCAGGAAGCGACAAAAAGAAAATCATCGGTGGCGCGATCGCCGGTGCGATTCTCGGCCAGGTGCTGGGCAGAGACACCAGGTCAACGGTGATCGGTGCTGCCGGTGGTGCCGCGGCAGGCACGATTGCGGCGCGCCGCAGCGGCAGCACAGAACAGTGTCTACCCGCCGGCGGCACCATTCGTGTGGTGCTCTCGGAACCACTCATGGTTACCGGATCGGGCTTGTGATCGAAGTATCCGGCTACAGCAAACTGTACGGTGATTTTCGCGCGGTTCAGGATCTGTCGTTTCGCGTAGAACCCGGTGATGTGCTCGGTCTTGTTGGCCCCAATGGCGCCGGCAAAACGAGTACGCTGCGCGCGCTTGCCGGCATTCTGCAGCCTACCAGCGGTACGATTCACATCAATGGCATTGATCTGGTCAACGATCCGGTACGTGCCAAACAGCAGCTGGCGTTTATTCCCGACGAACCACAGCTGTTTGAGTACCTCACGGTAACAGAACATCTCAAGTTCATGGGCCGACTGTACGGCGTGCGCGATACCGATGCCCGTATCGGTCCGCTGCTCGCCGAACTGGAGCTCGATGCAAAACATGATGCGCTGCCCACCGAGCTTTCGCGCGGCATGAAGCAGAAACTCGCCATCGCCTGCGGCTTGCTGCACGACCCCGTTGCACTGATGCTCGACGAACCACTCACCGGATTGGACCCGGTGGGCATCCGGCGCATGAAGGTGACCATCGCGGAGCGCGCGCGCGCGGGTGCAGCAGTGATTCTCAGCTCGCACCTGCTGCATCTGGTCGAAGAACTCTGCACGCGCCTGCTGGTGATTCGAAACGGCCGTCGCGTAGCGTACGGCACGATCGCGGAGATTGTCGCGGCCAATCCGTCGTTGCAGGGGCTCTCGCTCGAAGAGATGTTCATTGCCCTTACCGGCACCGATCCGCACGCGGCCGAGCCGTCATCGGGTGCGGTGCTCTCCACAAACACAGCCGACATACCTGCCGCGTGAGTCGTTCCGCTGCCACTTCGGCACTGAGCTACCTGTTTGCCACGACCCTGCGCAATCAGGTGCGGGCACAGATCGGGCGTGTGCGGCAACCGCGCTACGTGATCGCGATGGGACTCGGGCTGTTTTATCTGTACTGGATCTTTTCGCTCAACACATCAGAAGAATCAGATCCTTTTGCCATGCTCGCGTCACCGGGCGTGGCACCCACCATTCTTTCGGCGCTCTTGCTCATCATGGCGGCGCGCTGGTGGTTGGCCAAACCCGATCGTGGTGCGCTGGCGTTCACTCCGGCCGAAGTACACCTGCTGTTTCCTGCACCGTTGTCACGTCGCACGCTGGTGCACGCCAAGTTGTTGCGCGGCCAGTTCGCGATTTTACTCAACGTGCTCATCTGGGTGCTGCTGTTGCGTGGCGGTGGTTCGTCTATTGAAGGGTGGCAGCGCGGCATCGGATTGTGGATGATGTTTTCCACCTTCTCCCTGCATCGACTGGGCGCTGCACTGGTCAGGCTCAACGCCTCGCAGCACGATACCGCTGGACGCAAGCGCGCCGTTCTTCCGCTGCTGATTTTCGGTGCACTCTTTACAACAGTTGGCGTGGTGCTGTGGCGTGCGCGGCCCGCAATCACCGCCTCGTGGAACGTTGGCATTCGTGCAGCGCTCGACACCACGTACGAAGCGCTGCAGCAACCCGCTGCGGCGATCGCTCTGGCGCCCGTCCGTGCACTCGTCGCACCGGGCTTCGCCGACAACGGCACGGCGTGGCTGTGGTCCCTGCCGCCGGCGCTGCTTGTCATGGTCGTGCACTATTTCTGGGTCGTACGCACCGACGCCGCATTTGAAGAAGCGGCGCTTGAAGCATCGCAGGAGCGTGCACGCGCGATAGCCGTGAACAGTGGCGCTGCACTTTCCGCCAAGCGCTCCGACCGCGGAAAAGTGGCGCGAATCCTGGCCCTGCCCGCGTGGGGACATCCAGCGGTCGCGATGGCCTGGAAGAACATTGCAGCAGCAATCCGCGGTGGCGGTTGGGTACGACAGGTTGTCACCATCGGCCTGATTTTTTCGGTCACCCTGCTGGTGTTGCGCCTGTCGGTGGGCATGCCTGTGGATGTCATGATCGGCATGTCGGTTGGCTGGGGGTTCATGTTGCTGCTGATCGGGCCGGTGTGGACACGGTTCGACTTGCGACTCGATTTGCGCGATGTCGCAACGCTTCGCTCGTTGCCACTGAGTGGTCGGTCAATCGTGTCGGCGTCGGTGGTTGGTGTGGCCCTGTTGCATACGCTCTCCATTGTGTCGTTTCTTTGCGTGCCGCTGGCGTTTGCACTGGCGGATACCGCAGCACGCGCGGATCTGCTGGCCTTTGTCGGTTCACCACTGCCGGCCGCAATCGCGTCGGTACTGGTGATCTTCGCGCTCAATCTGCTCACGTTCAGCGTTCAGAACGGACTGGCGTTGGTCTTTCCAGCCTGGGTCCAACTGGGCACCGATCGACGTGGCTTCGAAGCGATGGGCCAGACCATGCTCACGGTAGGCATCACGGCCATTGGCGGTGCAGTGGCGATGGTCTTTCCGTTTCTTTTTGGCATTGCGCTCTGGTTCATTACCCAGCGCGACTTTGGCGCGTGGGGAGCGCTGGCGGCCGTGCTGCTGGCCTCCCTCGTGTTGTTGGCGGAACTGGTGCCGCTGTGGCTGGCGATGGGTGGAACGCTCGACCAGATCGAGCCGTCTGATGTTCCGGGTCAGCGTACATGAAGCCGGCCAGCACCCGTTTCATGGGGTTTCAATGCCTCGGTCCTGTGCCTAACGTGCAGACAGGATGCGTTGCCACCGTGTCCGCAAAGCGCCCACTTTTCTGCCGCCATGGCTGACGAACCCAACGAGTACTCAAGCGACGACGAAAGCGAAACGCGCCCGGCGGTCTTTGTGACCACCCGGGAGCCTATCCGTCTGGCCGTCTCCCGTCTCGAAGACCCTCGCGCCCCGGAGTCGAGTGCACTGGGCGCCTACATTGACGGCCGCCTCGTGGCGCGCTGTGCCATGCCGCCCGAAGCCATTGAGCGACTGGTCGCACTGAAGCTGTTCGAAGAGCCGATTCCAATCGGGTTGTTCGCGTACGAGGAAGCGCCCGGTTTGCAGTGTCGATTGTTTGCCCTCGTACCGCGCGATGCGCTGGAAGAGGCGGCGCATGAGCACGAGCCGTGGAAGGCCAGCGTGCCGAGCTACGAATCGAGCGCTTCCGACAGCGGTGATGATGAGAGCGGTCCCGATGCACCCTACGAAACCATTTTGTTGGGCCACATAGTGCGGTTTGAAAAGGACCGAAAACACCCTGACGATCTGGCCGCTGAAGCCGTCGATGTGCTGCAGAAGATTCTGACGGGCGGCGATGCGCTGCGCGATGCAGACAAGCGCGCGATCGACGACTTGCTTGACTCACTCTAGTTGCTGCTGTGAACCGGTGTGAATAGCGCAGCACCGGCAGTGCGCGGCACGCGGGTGGGACCGGGTGCGCTGGTGGCCGCAGCATTCATCGGACCGGGCACGGTCACCACCTGCACTCTGGCCGGCGTGCAGGCGGGTACGGCGCTGCTCTGGGCGCTGGCCTTTGCCACCATTGGCACCATTGTGCTGCAGGAGATGGCGGCTCGACTTGGCACTATCACCGGCCAGGGGCTGGGCGATGCACTGCGCCGTCGGGTCAAAACGCCGCTGGCACGGCTGACGATGCTTGCGCTGGTTGTGTTTGCGATCGGTTTCGGTAACGCCGCCTACCAGACCGGCAACTTGTTGGGCGCAGCACTTGGGCTCGACATCGCGTTCAGCGGTGGTCCGCGATTGTGGGCGGCAGCCGTGGCGACAGGTGCCACGGCGCTGCTGATGACCGGTCGCTACCGCGTGATTGAACGGGTACTCGTAGCGCTGGTGATTTTCATGTCGCTGTTGTTCGTAATCACGGCGCTGGCGGTCTCACCCGCGTGGTCGGAGATTGCACGTGACCTGGTGCAACCACGCCTTCCCGAGGGCACCGCGCTGGTTGCGTTGGGGCTCATTGGCACCACGATTGTGCCGTACAATCTGTTCCTGCACGCCAGCGCGGCCGCCGAGCGCTTTACTGATGGCGATTCGGCCACTCGCTTGCGCCATGCACGCTGGGATCTGGTCGTGGCGATCGGGTTGGGTGGCGTGGTGTCCATGGCCATCGTTGTTACGGCCGCGGCGGCTCAGGCAAATGCGTTGTCGAGTGGCGCAGCTATTGATTCGGCCGGCAGTATGGCTACGCAGCTCTCACCACTGCTGGGACGCTGGGCGACGATCGTGTTTGCCGTAGGATTGTTTGCTGCGGGCATGACCTCGGCAATCACCGCACCAATGGCGGCAGCGTGGGCCGTGGCTGGAGCGATGAACTGGCCGCGTGATCTTCGTGACTGGCGACTGCGCGCGGTATGGGGCACAGTGATTGCCGTGGGCGTGGGTGTGTCCATATCCGGTGTGCAGCCGCTGCCGGCGATTCTCGCTGCACAGGCGGCCAATGCGTTATTGCTGCCCATTGTGGCCGGCTTTCTGTTGTTTGCCATGAACGATCGTGTCGCGCTGGGGGCCGCCACCAATAACCGTATCGCCAATGTCGCCGGCGCGGCGATAGTGCTCATTACGCTGGCACTGGGTACGCGCGCACTGTGGAGCGTGATCTCACGGGTGTGGCCGCGTTAGCACGTGCGTTGGCATGTGCGTGAGCATGTGCGTGAGCATGTGCGTGAGCATGGTTGCGCCAGACGTTGCACCCGGTCACGCAACAGGCACGTCTGCCACCGCAACACTACAACGGAAACAATCCGTCAATCGACAGATAGCGCTCACCGGTGTCATAGCAGAATGTGAGCACGCGCGAGCCATCCGGTAAATCCGGCAGCTTCTGCGCAACGGCGGCCAGCGATGCGCCCGACGACAAGCCAATAAAGAGTCCTTCTTCACGTGCCGCGCGCTGCGCGTAGCGTATGGCATCTTCTTCGGTCACCTGCACCGTACCGTCAATGACATCCATGTGCAGGTTGCCCGGAATAAATCCGGCGCCAATGCCCTGGATTTTGTGTGGTGCCGGAGCACCGCCGCTTATGACCGGCGACTTCACCGGCTCCACAGCCAGTGCGCGAAAAGCCGGCCACTCGGCTTTCAATACCTGTGCGCACCCCGTGATGTGACCACCCGTGCCGACTCCGGTAATCATCACGTCCAGACCAAGCGGGAAGTCTTCAAGTATTTCCTTGGCCGTCCGATCCGCATGCACACGCACATTGGCCGGATTATCGAACTGCTGCGGCATCCACGCCTTGGGCAAGGACTCAGCCAGCTCGGCGGCGCGCGCGATCGCGCCCTTCATGCCCAGCTCCCGCGGTGTGAGCTCAAACGTGGCACCGTAGGCCGCCATGATGCGACGCCGTTCAATTGACATCGATTCCGGCATGACCAACACCAGCGGATACCCTTTCACAGCGGCCACCATCGCCAGCCCGATCCCGGTGTTTCCTGACGTCGGTTCTACAATCACGCTGCCTTTGGAGAGCGCGCCACTCTTTTCGGCGTCTTCAATCATGGCCAACGCAATCCGGTCTTTGATGCTGCCGCCCGGGTTGGCGCGTTCCAGCTTCATCCACACTTCCACGCGTGAGTCGAACATGCGCTGCAAGTGCACATGCGGAGTACGACCGATCGTATCCAGAACCGAGTTTGCGCGCATGGTACTCCTCGTGAGTGAGCGTGGTGAGCCGAGCTACGGCAAACACATTGCCGCCACGTGTGAAACTCAAGACCGCGCGAGATGTGACAGCGATGCCGCGCTAGATGTGAAACTCGATGCCGTCGTCTACCGGTCTCGCATCTACGGTACTCTCAAACTGCACCCGTGAACGCGGCGGCACACTATGCGTGAGCCACACGTTGCCACCGATAATCGTTCCATTTCCCACAACGGTCTCACCACCAAGAATGGTGGCGTTGGCGTAAATCACAACATCATTGCCAATCGTGGGATGACGCTTGCTTGAGGCCAGACGCTTGTGAACGGCCAACGCACCCAAGGTCACGCCCTGGTACACGCGCACGCGGTCGCCAATGTGCGTGGTCTCGCCAATTACTACACCGGTACCATGATCAATGGCAAAACCGTGCCCGATTGTCGCACCGGGATGAATATCAATTCCCGTTTCCCGGTGCGCCCACTCACTCATGAGCCTCGGCACCAACGGTACTGCGTGGCCGTAGAGCACATGCGCGAGCCGATGTACAGCGGTGGCCAGAAAACCCGGATACGCCAGAATCACTTCATCAACACCGTGTGCGGCGGGATCGCCGGAAGCGAGCGCGTCTGCGTCTTCAAGCAGCGCCTCACGCACGCCGGCCAGCGCACTCATGTATCGCGCAGCGATTTCCGGCGCCGACTCGGCCGGCATCACCGACGCCACCGTTTCGTCAGCCAGACGCTTGAGCGACGTCAGCTCTGCGTCAACCGCCTGTCCGTCACACGTTGGTGCTGCCCCGAAGTGGGGAAAGAGCAACTGCAACGACTGGCGCACCAACACTTCGGCGCGTTCGCGCAGATGCGCGGCGAAGGGATGCGCTTCACGCGCGGCAATGACAGTGCGGGCGAACGATGCAGTCACAAACGATGGTGAAGGGGCGGGAGGAAAATCAGAATGCTCCGAATTTAAACGTGAATGTACCAACTCCGCCGCTGAGATCACTATCGCCGGCCCGCGGCAGCTCACTGCCGTCTACGTATCGGTAGCCAAGGCCAATCGTGGTGCGAAACCAGCTTGTCACGTTGAGTTCGAGATTCACCGCCGGCTCCAGCACAAACACCTCTGATTCCAGTCGCTGCGTGGCCGTGCCCGATCCGGAGTTGCGAGTGGCCTCGTAACTCGCCATCCCCCCACCAAGCAACGTGTAGAACGTCACATGCGCAACACGCGACGGGCGCACGACATACTCGAGCTCGAGTCCGCCGTACTCAAGCCGCAGCGATCCATCGTCGCCGTTGTCGAACTCAAAGCCGGTACGGATGTTCTCACTGCTCGTTGAGTAACCACCCAGTCCAACCACCAGCTGACGGTTGATGATCAAGCCACCGCGACCGCCCGAGATGACAGCGTCTTCTCCAGCGAGTTGCGTCAGCTTGAATACAGGTCCGCCGAATCCTCCGAACTTCGTGCCGCCGCGCCGATCGACCAGTGTTTGATCGCGCTGCGCCTCGGCGGATGCAATCGCCAGCGTGCTGGCGCACAGGCCGAGCAGAGTGGCGTTTCGTATCTTCGACCACGTCATGGGTACCGCCTCCATTGCAGAGTGAGTGTTCTGCATTCGTACGCCAGACGTGACACAGGGTTTCGCGTGTGCCCGTACCGTGCAATCAACCACGTGCGCTGACCAATCGCTCGCGCTGTGTGCGGTAAACGGTCAGCCCCGCTCCAGCAGCGACAGCCGGTCGGATTCGCTCTGTGCGACGTAACACTGCATACCAACGGGCACAAAGCCAACGGATTGAATCACGGTGCGGTACCAGGCGGCCGGTCGCGGACGCGGCCAGTCGGTATCGCCCTCGTATTCGTCACCCTTGGCAAACAACTCGAGATACGCGACCCCCGCCGAGCGCTTCGCCACCTGCTGCAATCCCTTTCGCAATGTGGCGGGCTCCAGATAGTTGAGCATGCCCACACACAATACGAGGTCGTATGTCTCGCGGGACGGCAGCAGCGCATCAAGATCGGTGATACTGCCGTGCAGCAGTCCGCGTTTTTTTCCGTGCGTGCTGATGGCCCAATCGCTGGGATCAACACCGGTGTACTGCACACGCGGACGACGACGCTTGAGCGCCACACCCCATTGCCCCTCGCCACACCCGACATCGAGCACGCGACGCACCTTACGTTGCAACACCCATTCCGTAAGATGCAGCACAAAATCAACCTGGCGTGAAAACTCGGCGGCCGTGCGAACGCGATGCGTGGCGCTGCGATACCACTTCTCAAAGTATTCGGCGTCGTATTGCTTGTGACTCGACTGACGCGTTGTCACAGAATGCCCCAGAACATGCGATCTACGTCAATCGCAAACTGCCAACGTCCTTCACGCAGTCCACGCGACACATCAACACGCAACAGATCGTAGAACAGCAACGCACCAAGCCCAACCGATGGGTACACGCCGTCACCACGTGGAGAAATGCGCGCGTCAGCGGACGTGCCGCCCAGCATTACCGCCTGTGCAAACGGCATGAGTTGCATGCGCGCCGGACTGGCGCCGTACTTTCCGAGCGGAACGCTGAAAAACGGCACCGGCACGCGCCATTCCACGCGTGGCGAGAACAGCTGTCTGCCGGCCAGTGAATGAAACGCATAGCCGGCTCCCGACCATGGTCCACCACCGAGCTGCAACCATTGCGGCGGAATATTTTCACCCGCTGTAATGCCTGCACGTGCACTCAACACGAGTTGCTGTTCACCGCGCAGCGGCCACTGGACACGGGCATCAGACTCCACGCGCAACGCACGCGCATTGACACGCACGCCGGCATCGTTGAGTCCACGTGCAGCCGAACCGATCACGCGCCACTCCAACACACTTTGCCGCTCGCCCACTACACCAGACAAGCGGCGCTGCGAGACGTCCGCGCGCACCCCTCCCAGCGACCAGGCCGGTCGCACCGGCGCGTACGTACCGCGCAGCGGTTGTGCAACAACCGGAAGCGAATCCTCCTGCTCGTAGGCCAGCCGCACCGTGAATGGCGATACGGTGCCGGCGCGCAGTTGCACACCGGCCGCCCGCACATCAACGGGTGACGAGTAGTCGCTGCCGAACAGCAACGAGGCCAGTGAGTTGGTCACACCCGAACGCTCCGGTACACCCAACGCGCGGTACTGGCGCTCGGCAAACAGTTGCAGGGTTGGAGCGCCGCCCATGGCCGGACGGCGATCCAGACTCACACGTCCCTTGATCTGCCGGTCGTCAAGGCCGTAGCGCGCGTTGACGCGCAACGTGGTGGCTGAGCGCCAGCGGTACGACACACCCGCTCCAAGCCCAAGCCCTTCCACACGTGAATGCCGTATGAAGTCCGAGACACCACTTCCCGACGCCGCCACACTGGTGGCACGCGTTAACGCCGAGGCCCGCACCGCGTTCTCGGCGATCTCCTGCGCATTGCGGACATCGTCATCACGCGCCACACGCATGTCGGGCGGCAGCGCATCGGTCACACTGCCTTCAAATGCGTAGCGTTCGAGCGAGTCACGCGACACACTGCTCCACGCCGGCAGCAGCAGCGTTGGTGTAGAAACCCCTTCATTCACACTGTATCCCGATACATCCCAATGGCCGCGCACAATGCCGCGCGCCGGCACATCGAGCCATGTACTGCGTCGCACCACTTCCACTTCCTGCCGGCGAGGCAACCAGTATCGCCCGCGCACCAGACTGTTTTCGAGTGTGACGGCCAACGCTTCAATGCGCTTGTCAAGAATTGCGGCGCGCGTGAAGGTGAGTTGCAATCGCACCACCGCTGATGTTTCACGATCCAGATAGACGCTGCCGACGGCGCGCGCTGCGTTCACGTTGCGCGGCCGGAACAACACTTCGTCCACCATGACTTCGCGATCGGGCAACCGCATGGAAAACGCATCGCCGCGTTTGAACTCGTACAGCGAATCAGCACCGGGGGCGAGCGGATGCGGTACATCGGCCACATCATAACCATCACCTAGCCGGATGCGATCGGGCAGGTTGTCGAGCACCACACCGTAGCGGTCGCGGTAGTAACCGACGCTGGCCGGCATGAGCGTTGTGTCGCGTCTGCCTACCAGTTGCTGCGCACTTCGCCCGGGCTGCCACCAGGAAACGCGCAGCGCCAGCTGTTCCGTTTGCACCACACGCGGCGGATCAGTGAATCCTTCCCCCAGCTGGGCCAGGAAAGCAAGAAATCCCCGTGCCGTGGCCTCGTAGTTGAGCAGTGTGCTGTCGGCCAGCTGGATGCGACGTCGCAGCATGGCACGGGTCACATAGTCTTTGGCCACGGCATCATCCCACTGCGCACGCGGCGACCTCGCAGAATCAGCGACGTCGGTTTGCGCCGACAGCGGCCCAACGCAAAACAGCGCGGCCAACGCCACCACGACGATCCGTTGCGCATGGTGTGCGCCCGTACACAGGCGGGTCACCAGCGTTCGCCAATACAACACATTTGATGCGGCATGTCGCGCAACTTAGCGCTGCGACCCGCGAGCCGAGGATCGCTTGTTGGTGCGACGTTTGGGATCGGCACCCAGCTCCGCTACAGGCGTAGGAGATGCCACCACCTGCCAGCCGGCGAACGCCGCGTTGTGCGCCTGCGCCGTGACCTTTGGCAGTACCACGAGGTACGCCCAACCGTAACGCCAGCCGGAGGTACGTGTGGAGTCGGCCCACGCAGTACCGGGCGCACGGAACGCCACCCGTGCCACGACTTGCGCAGCCAGCGGCGTGGTCACGCCCGATGGATCGGCCAGGTTAACGGTGGCCGACGCAGGGTACGCGGGCCGGAGCGGAGCGGTGGCAAAGTGAAGCGCTACCACTGTGTCCTGCACACTGGCGCGCCGGCTCAAGCGGGCGTCAATGCGCGGCGCCGCACCTCGGCGCACAACTGACGACAGCGCCGTGGAGTCAAGATCATACAGCGCCGATCGAAAGCGCTGCGACGTGTAGGCCACCAGCTGCTGTACAGCGATGCTGTCACCCGCGGCAAACGTGATGACCGAGTCACGCACCGCGGTATCCCGGGCCATCGCCGGCAGTCGGTGCGGCACCAGAATGTCCAGCGCGGTGCGAATCGCAACATCATCGTTGGCCGCGTATTGCCACAGCGCTTCGTCGCCCCGCGTCATTTCCAGCAAACGCCGCATGGCCACGCGCGTACCGTCACCCAGCAACGACATCTGTCTGGCCGGATCGGGATCGATGGCCGCCACCGACTGCGCAAGCAACGCCCGCAAGCGGCGCTCGAGCAGTGGTACCGGTGCGTTGCCCCAGTCATCAAGCATGGCACGCATGACCGCCGCATCTACTGCGTCGCTCAGCGCGCGAGAGGTAAGTGGCGAGAGCGTCGGCGGCACGGCCGATGGATCGAGTCTCCCCTTCTCCGTGAGACGGACGTCGGGGGTCAGACCGCCGGTAACGCGACCGGCCACGTCAGCACGGCGCTCAAGGCTGGTTCGCGAGGGCGACAACCAGCGCGCGGTGGTGAGACGCACGGAAATCTCGCTATTGATCGGAACGACCCGCTGTACCACGCCTTTGCCGTACGTGTGGTCGCCTACCAGCATCGCGCGTCCATGATCCCGCAAGGCGGCCGCGATGAGCTCAGCCGAACTGGCAGTACCAGCGTCTACAAGAATAACCAGCGGCATGTTGGGCCAGCGGCTGCGACGCGCGGTTTGTACCAACTGCTCAGTACTGCCACGACGGTCAAGCGAGGCCACTACATCGCCGCGCGACAGGAAGAGCGACGCCGCTTTCACCCCTTCGTCGTACAATCCACCGGGATTGCCGCGTAAATCGAGCACCAGCGAGCGCGCGCCGCGCTCCACCAGCGAATCAACAGCGCGCTCGAGCTCGTCGGCCGAACCGGTCACCGAGTTCGCCAGCCGGGTATAGCCCACACCATTGGCGATCATCAACGCTTCGGTCACGGCAGAGCTGTGCCAGGGCGCACGAAGCAGCGTCAGGTTTGCGGTATCAGACGAGGCGGCCCGCACGACCTGCAGCCGCACGGTGTCCGACACCACCGCGCTGCTGTCCCCTTTCAGTGTGCCGGCGCGCGGCGAAATCCACGCGTCACTGGCTGAACGTCCGTCTACCGACAGAATCTGGTCACCTGCCCGCAGTCCGCCGGAGGCCGCCGGCGATCCCGGCAGTACGCGGCGCACGAGCGCCGTCGTGCCGCGCAGCCGGAGCACCATGCCCATGCCCTGACTCTCCCCGCGCAGCGTGCCGCGGTAGAAGTTCATCCCTTCACGTTCCAGCAGCGCCGCGTACGGATCGTGCAACTCGCGCAACATGCCGCTCACGGCCCGTCGCATGAGTTCACTCTCCGGCAGACTGTCAAGAAAGTTCACGCGCACCGAATCAAGCGCAGTGGACAGCAGGCGTTCGCGGCCCCATGGCTGACGGGCCGCTTCCATGCGTGAGCCGTACCACGTGCCAACGGCAAACGCCACCGCGACGCTGGACATGGCTACCGTGCGCCACAGTAGTGATCGGTCGGTACTCACGCGCGCTCCCGCAGGCGACCGATCGCGCGGTCACGGGTAACACTGCGGCGAACCGTTACACACTGCGTCTGCACCACACACACTCCGGATCTGGTTACCTTGTAATGCTTCCGGCTGCGATGGACGGCAACTGTCGCCGGTCCTTCGCCGTTGAGTTCACTTCGCTGTACCTCGCGAACACCGTCACGTTCCCTCTGGCAACTACCACTGCGTGATGGGTTCGACGCAGCGGGCAGTAGTATCACACGACGGTGCGAGGCACTGCTCCGTCACTGTGACGCCCTCGAGACCTGCTTCGCCTCGAAGGGGTCCGTTGGCACGTTCATCGGGGTCATATTGCTAAGTATCGACCGCTTGTCCACGCGGGCGCCGACATTTTTGGCGTGCGCACCATCGATGCCCAGTCCATAGTCTGCTTATGAACGCATCTTTTACGCGGCGTCATCTCGCGTGACGAACGCTTCAATTACTGGCGCCGAAACGGTTCCAAGCCTCACGCCCCCACCGGATGGCGGGACGCCTGAACCGCTCGTTGAGCGTGTGCTCGCCCCGTTTCAGCGCTTCGCGCAGGCTGAAGCGTCGGGCGGTATTGTGCTGCTCTTTGCCGCCATTGCGGCGCTGATCTGGGCCAACTCCCCCTGGGGAGCCAGCTACGAACACCTGTGGGAGACCAAGGTCACCATCGGCGCACCCGGCTTCAGCCTGACCGAGTCGCTGCACCACTGGATTAACGACGGTCTCATGGCCGTGTTCTTTTTTGTGGTGGGGCTGGAAATCAAGCGTGAAATTCTGGTAGGCGAGCTGGCCTCGGTACGACAAGCCGCGCTGCCGTTGTTTGCCGCCCTGGGTGGAATGGTCATTCCCGCTCTGGTCTTCGTAGCCATCACCGCCGGCACGCCGGATATGCGCGGCTGGGGTGTGCCCATGGCCACCGACATTGCCTTTGCCCTTGGCATCGCGGCGTTGCTCGGCTCGCGTGTGCCTACCAGTCTCAAGATTTTCCTGGCGGCGCTGGCCATCGTAGACGACATCGGCGCGGTGCTCGTGATCGCGCTGTTCTACACCGCGTCCATTCAGGCCACCGCTCTGTTTCTCGCCGCCGGTGTCATGGTGCTGCTGGTGGGGCTCAACATTGCGGGCGTGCGATCGAGCCTGCCCTACTTCATGCTCGGTGCCGTACTGTGGGTCCTGTTCCTCAAGAGCGGTGTGCATGCCACCATTTCCGGTGTGCTGCTGGCGCTGACTATTCCCGCCAGCACGCGCATTGACGGCGAAGAGTTCGTGACCGAGGCGCGTGAGCATCTCAACGCGTTTCACAAAGCGTGCGAGAACGATCCCGAAGAGTTCAGCACGACGCAGCGCCACCAGGAACCGATCTTCGCACTCGAAGACACCGCGCAGCGGGCGCAATCGCCGCTGCTGCGACTGGAGCACAAGCTGCACAGCATTGTTGCGTTTCTTATCATGCCGATTTTTGCGCTATCCAACGCCGGTGTTGCCTTTGGCGGTGGCAGTGGCGGTAACCCCATCGCCGATCGCGCCGTGCTCGGCGTGTTT
>JAABRT010000025.1 GCA_011390805.1 Gemmatimonas sp.
GGCATCACCGCCGAACTGAGTTACCTGCCACCGCTGACCGTTGCAGATGCAACGCCGTCATTACTTGGTGTCGCGTTGGGGTACGGCGTGCCAATCACGCCATCGGTAGCCGCGATGTTCCGGGCGCACGGCACGTTCGGATACGTGGACGGTCCCGTGACGTGCGCACGAAGCGCGTTACAGGCGTATCCGGCGCAACCGTGCTTCGGCACTGAGCCGTCGAACGACCGCTACAGCCCAAACGCGTACGGCGCCGAGCTGCTTGTCGGCACAATGATTACGCCGCGGGTGAATGCCTCGTTCGGACTGGGAGCCTCCCACTTACGCCCTCGCTTCCGTGTTGGCTTTGTGAATGGGCTGGGATTCCTCGACCAGACGCGCGTCGAACAAAACTTTACGCGCGGCACGGTGATGGCGGGTGTGTCCGCGTCAGTCACTGAACGGTTGCACACCGGTGCGCAGGTATACGCTGTCGCCCGCGACGGTGTCACTGTTCGCCTCACCACACAGTGGAAGCTCCGGTGAGCGCACATTCACCGTACCGTCGGGCTGCAATGATTGGTGCGTGTGCCTGTGTGTTGCAACTGATCGCGGTGCCGTTTGTGAGGGCGCAGCCGCAAACATTTCGCCTGGTTGATGGTACGGCACAGTTCTCGGCAGAGTACACGTTTGGCAGCTTTACAGGGCGCACCGCCGCAATGCGCGGCACGGTAACCGGCGCGGATCTGGTGTCGGCACAGGGGAGCGTTACCGTGTTGCTCGATTCGCTTGATACCGGCAATGCAACACGCGACAGGCACATGCGCGAAGCACTTGAAACGGCAGATCATCCGACGGCGCGCTTTGTCACCGATTCCATTCGTCCGCTCACGCCTGCCGTCGCCGACTCGGCGCGGCTGTTCGGGACGTTTACCGTGCGCGGCGTGTCCAAACAGGTGACGGCACGCGCACGGGTGTTTGCTCAACCCGCGCCGGACGCGCAAGCCACCGCATGGCAGCTTGAGACATCGTTCCCGGTTACGCTGGCCGATCATGGCATCACCAAGGGAATCTCGCGCTTTCTCGGGACCGTACGCGTTGGTCAGGTCGTGACAGTCTCCATTTCGGCGCGATTCGCCGCAGACAGCAGCCCGCGTTCAGGAATGCCGGATCGCTGACTCGCGCGATCCACCAGCGGTGCTACAGCCAGCCGCGCCGCATGAAGTACAGATACGGCACGATGGCGGAGATGATCATGAGCCCGATCGCCAGCGGATATCCAAACGGCCAGCTGAGTTCCGGCATGTGCTGAAAGTTCATGCCGTAGACAGACGCGATCAACGTGGGCGGAAGGAACACCACAGCAGCCACAGAAAAGATCTTGATAATGGCGTTCTGTTCGATGCTGATCATGCCCAGCGTCGCGTCAAGCAGAAAGGTGATTTTCTGCGACAGGAAGCTGGCGTGATCCGACAATGAGCGCACATCGCGCGACAGCGTCTTCACGCGATCACGCGCCTCTTTGGCGCTTTTGCGCTGCAGTGTGACCTGGCTCAGGAAGCCGGTCAACCGATCAAGCGTTGCCAGGCTATCGCGAATCTTTGACACAAGGTCTCCCTTCTGCCCGATGGTTTCGAGAACGGCCTGGAAATCCTTGGTTTGCGTGGGCTTTGCACTGCGGCGCTTGAAGACGCCGCGTGAAATACCGTCGATGTCGCGGCCCGCGCGCTCAAGGATGTCGGCCAGCCGATCCACAATCGTTTCGAGCAGCGCCAGCAGCACCCCCTCGCCGGTCTCACATCCCATGGCGACTTTCCCCGCGCGAACGGGAAACGTCTGGAACGCGCGCGGGTCGTGGTAGCGCACCGTGATCAGCCGATGGGCGGCCAGCACGAAGCTCACCGGCAGCATTTCCGGATCGTCGCCCTCAGACTGAGCCGGCAGAATCACGGTCATGAAGGCGGCATCCTGATCGGAGTACAAGCGGGACGAAATCTCGATTTCGTCCATTTCCTCCTTGGTCGGGACGTTGAGGCCCAACTGTTGTTCGACCGTGGCTTCCTCGAGCGGCGACGGATCAACCATGTCTACCCAGACCAGCAACTGCAGGTTGTCGGGTAGCGGTTCCGCTGCGATGAGGCGTCCGTCGTCATCGCATTTGTATCCATGAATCATGATCGCCCGATTCCCGTTGGCTGAGTTATGGAGGTGGTGCCAGCCCGTCCCGCCAGCGATAGTAATAGAATCGCCGTAACACTTGGTAACGCGAATCTCAGGCGCGGCAGGCGCCCAGTACTTCCCCACCTTTCGGCCGTCCTGCTACCGCGGCCGCCATTTATGGAGCACGTCGTGAGAGCATTTCTCTCCATTCTGAGTCTTGGCGTCCTGCTAACCAGCGGACTTCAGGCCCAGCAATCCTCCCAGACCGAACCGGTGACAGGGCTGCGCCAATCCAGCGCGGGCTTTCACGCGCTGGTCGGTGCACGCGTGGTGACGGGACCCGGTCAGGTTCTCAACAATGCAACGATCGTCATTCGCGATGGTCTGATTACTCAGGTGGGAGCCAATGTACGTCCGCCTGCCGGCGCACGGGTGTGGCAGCTTGAAGGACAGACGGTGTACCCCGGCTTCATCGATGCGCACGCCGATCTGGGTGTGGACGCGGTGCCGGAAGGTGGTGACGTAGGTCCCACGCATTGGAATCCGCAGGTGCGGGCCTGGTACAGCACCACCGCCAATCTGAAAGACGACGCCACCCGCCGTGCGGCGCTGCGTTCGCTCGGCTTCGGCACCGCATTGGCCGTGCCCAAGCAGGGCATTTTCCGGGGCAAGGCCTCGGTGATCAATCTCGCCGACGCCGGTGTGCGCGAGCGTGTCCTGCGCCCGGATCTGGTGCAGTCGGTGGGCTTCCAGCGCTCCTTTGCCTTGGGAGGCTCCTACCCCAACTCCGCCATGGGCACTGTGGCGCTCATGAAGCAGACCTTCATGGACGCCGAGTGGTACATCCGTGCGCAGGCTGCGTACGAAAACAGTGGACGTTCCTTGCTGCCTCCGGAAACCAGCGAGGCACTGGCCGCGCTCGGCGACGTGGTGAAAGGCACGCAGTCGGTACTGTTTCAGACCGGCAGTGAAGAGGAATACCTGCGCGCCCACAAGCTCGCTACCGATTACAAGCTGAAGCCGTGGTTCCGCGGCAATGGCCTTGAATACCGTATCGTCGATGTACTGAAGGGGCGTACCGACCCGCTCATCGTGCCGATCAACTTCCCCGATGCGCCCGACGTCTCCAGCCCCGAAGACGCGCGCAACGCGTCGTTGGCGCAGCTGCGTCACTGGTACCTCGCCCCGACCAACACGGCGCAGCTGGCTGATGCCGGTGTGCCGTTCGCGCTTACCACAGACGGCCTGTCGTCACTCAACGAGTTCCTCCCGAACCTGCGCATTGCCGTAGCTCGCGGACTGGCCGCCGACAAGGCACTGGCCGCACTCACCACGGTACCCGCCACGTGGCTTGGCATCGAGCGCACACACGGCACCATTGCCGTGGGCAAAGTGGCCAATCTTGTCGTGGCAGACGGCGATCTGTTTACCCAGGAAGCGAGCGTCCGTGATGTGTGGGTACAGGGTACGCGCTACGGCGTGACCCGTCCACCACAAGTCGACCCGCGCGGCACGTGGAGCATCGCCTCCGATGGTCCGTCGGGTTTCAAGGCTGTGCTGCAGTTGCAGGGTCCGCTCAACCGCATCCGCGGCACCATCGAACCAAGCAATCGCACCGCCATTACCCTGACGTCGGCCCGCGTGGTGGCAGAGACGGGACGACTTGAAGTCACCTTTCCCGGCGAACAACTCGGTCTGGAAGGGCGTGTGCTGATGGCCGGCTCTGTGAGCGGCGACGACTTCTACGGCTGGACGTCGCTGCCCAACGGTGATGATCCCGCATTCCGTGGTACACGCACGGAGCCATTCACCGAGGCGACGCGCGGCACGGTCGCCATGAAGGTCCCGCAGATTGATTTGCCGTTCATCCGGCCCATGATGGAATACGGACGCAGTGCACTGCCACAGCAGCCAGCCGCCGTGGTGGTGCGCAACGCCACCGTGTGGACGCAGGGCCCGCAGGGTCGTCTGGAAAATGCCGACCTGCTGGTGCGAGCCGGCAAAGTTGTTCAGGTGGGCACCAATCTGTCGGCGCCGAGTGGCGCGGTTGAAGTTGACGCGACTGGCAAGCACGTCACGCCCGGATTGATTGATCCGCACACGCACGCTGGCGTGAGTTCAGTGAATGAGAGTGGCTTTGCGATTGTCCCTGAAGTGCAGATGGGCGACGTGCTCACACTCAACAACATCTGGATGTACCGCCAGCTCGCCGGCGGACTCACCACGCAGATGGTGAAGCATGGTTCCGCCAATCCGATTGGTGGTGAAAACGTGTTTGTGAAATCCCGCTGGGGATCGCTGCCGGAAGATCTCAAGATCGAGAACGCACCGCGCACCGTGAAGTTTGCTCTCGGCGAAAATCCCAAGCGCAGTCCCAATCGCTATCCCAACACGCGCATGGGTACGCAGGAGATCATTCGTGACCATTTCCTCGCGGCGCGTGATTACGAAAAGGAATGGAAGCGTTGGGAAGCAGAGGGCAAGGGTATTCCACCGCGCAAGGATCTGCGCATGGAAGCGTTGCTCGACATCCTGAACCAGAAGCTGCTGATTTCGTCACACGGCTACCGCGCCGACGAGTTCCTGGCGCTGGTACGTCTGGCCGAGGAGTTCGGCTTCAAGGTGCAAACGCTGCAGCATGGTGTTGAGGCGTACAAGATTGCGTCGGAGTTGGCAGCGTCGGGCGTTGCCGCGGTGGTGTGGAGTGACTGGGGCGCATTCAAGCTCGAGTCGTATGACGCCACGAACTACAACGCACGCCTGTTGATGGAAGCCGGTGTGGTGACGTCGCTGCACTCCGACGACTCGGAGATTTCCACCCGCATGAACTGGGAAGCGGGCAAGCTGCTTCGCTCAGGGGTGGAAGAAGTGATGGCGCTGTCAACCGTAACCAATCAGGCCGCCAAGGCCGTCGCCATTGACGATCGCATCGGCTCGCTGGAAGCGGGCAAAGACGCCGACTTCGTGATCTGGAACGGCAATCCGCTGTCGCAGTTCACCCGCGCCGAACAGACGTGGGTGGACGGACGCAAGTACTTCTCGCTCGAGGAAGACGCCGAACTGCGCAAGGATATCGCCCGTCAGCGCACGCAGCTCATTCAGGCGATTCTGTCCGCCGGCGGATCGCAGAACGTGACCAACAACGGTCCGGCGCGTGGGCGCGGACAGGGAAGCAAGTAACCATGACATTGCACATGAACACACCAAAGATTGAGCGCGTGATGCGGCGCGAGCTGCACCGTCTGACACATCGGTTGTCCGTGCGGGCGGCAGCTGTTGCGCTCAGCGCAGCGGCTGTGAGCGCGGTGACGCCAGCGCACGCAGACGCACAGGTGCGCATGACCGTGCCGCCGCAGGAACAGACGGTGGTTTTGCGTGGTGCCACGATTCACACCGTAACCAACGGTGTGATTGAGAACGGCACGATCGTCATGCAGGATGGCGTTATCCGCGCCATCGGCACCGATATCGCCACGCCGGCCGGTGCACGCGTGGTGGATGTCACGGGTAAACACATCTATCCCGGTCTCATTGATGCCTACAGCACGGTGGGCATGTCGGAAATCGGATCGGTGGATGTATCCAACGACATCAATGAACTGGGTGACTTCAACCCCAACGTGCGTGCGGATGTCGCGGTGAATGCGGAAAGCCGGCACATCGGCACGACGCGCTCCGCTGGCGTGCTGGTGGCCTTCAGCACGCCCGGCGGTGGCATTATCTCAGGTCTGTCGTCAGCCATGTCGCTGGAAGGGTGGACGTGGGAAGAGATGTCCATCAAGGGTGCGGCTGCGCTGAACGTGAACTGGCCCAATCCCAACGCCCGTCCGCGTCGCGGTGGTGGCCCCGGGGGGGGGCAGCAGACGGCGCAGCTTGGCTACGATGAACAGGTGCAGGCGCTCAAGGACTTCTTCGCCGAAGCGCGCGCCTATCAGGCGGCAGTGGCAGCGGGTGAGCGCACACGCACCGATTCCCGTTATGCGGCCATGATTCCCGCACTCACGGGAGCGATTCCTGTGGTGATTGCCGCCAACAGCGTAGCGCAGATCAACGACGCCATTACGTGGGGTAAGGAAGAGAAGCTGCGCATCGTGATCCGTGGTGGCGAAGATGCAATTCATGTGGCCGACCGCTTGGTGGCGGAAAACGTGCCGGTGATTCTGACGTCCACCATGGCGGCCCCCAATCGCAGCTATGAAGGGTATGACGGCGCGTATTCGTCACCGGCCAAGCTGCACGCCGCCGGCGTGAAGTTCGCCATCTCCGGTGGCGCCGGTGCGCTGTACACCAATCGTCTGCCATGGGAAGCCGGTGTAGCGGTCGCATTCGGGTTGCCCGAGGAAGAAGCACTCAAGGCGGTCACGATCAACGCCGCCGAGTTCATGGGTGTAGCTGATCAGGTGGGATCGCTTGAGGTGGGCAAGCAGGCCACGTTGCTGATCACCACCGGCACACCGCTGGACATGACCACCAACATTGAGCAGTCCTACATTCAGGGCCGCGAAATCAACATGATGGACATCCAGAAGCACTTCTTCGAGAAGTACATGATCAAGATCGAGCAGCAGAAGAAAAAGAAGATTGCAAGCTGAACGCTTTACTGCTGACACCACGCCCCCGCCCTGCGCGGGGGCGTGGTGTTTGTAGCATGGCTGTTCCCAGTCAGCCTTCGTAGGGAACGTCAAGCACCCGACGAAAAAATGAGGCCACGCGCTCAACCACCTCGTTGTTGATGTCATGACCCAGTCCGTCACCGACATACTGCTCAACAGGAACTGACGCTGCGCGCAGTACCTTGGCCGTTGCGGGATACGATTTCCGTAATGGTTTGAAGAAGCCCAGTTCGCGCGATCCGGCAATGAGCAACATCGGTGGTCGCGACGCCACGGAAGTCAGCCCCGGTACTGCTCCCGAGTGGCACACCACGCCTGCACACGCAGGTTCACGGCGCACGCCAAAGTACGCGGCCACCGTTGCACCAACAGAAAAGCCGTACACGGCGAGCGCGCCAGTCGGAAGACCATGTTCTGCCTGCAGACTGTTCACCAGCCGCTCCAGCGCGCTGAGCAGCGGGTCAAACGAGTGCTGAAACGACGTCAGGTTATCACTCTTGCCTGACGCAGAGGAGGACGCGCCGGCCTGAGCCGTGAGGGCTGACGCATTGCGCGCCGTTGGATGGAGCGCCGGCAGCCAGCTGCGGGACGATTCCCAATCGCGGTCGGGTTGCATGATGCGCGAAATCATCACGTCGTCCTGAGGCATGGCGTCGAGCATCAGCCATGGCGCATCGGGTGAGACACACAGCGTGCGAGGCAGACGTTGCGCCAGTGAACGTGCAACAGGTCGCATGTTTTCACCGTTGGTTCCGAGACCATGCAACAGCAAGAGCAGCTGCGTTGGTGAATCCGTATCACCGTCCAGATGGAACGTCATCGGTTCGGCGATCGTGATGCGTTTCGCCTCTGAGTTTTTCCTGTAGTCAGGGTCCGCAGCCTTCTGCCATGCACACCGCCGGCACAGCGTATCGCGCGCCGTACCCAGCGCACCGTTCTGGCTGCTGAGCGTTACGCCACACTGCGCGCACTGTCCTGGGCTCTCTGCGGTCTCGCGCTCTGCCATACGAGTGATGCTAATCCGGTGTACAGCGCGTTGCGATGAGCGCGGATGCGGCCAAACAACCAACACTTCGGCCGGCCATTGAGGACTTGACCAAGCACTTACAGGAAAACGCGCTGCACCACCCACGCCCAGCCCACCGCGAGAGGCGCCGTAAGCACCGCCAACAGCAGACCAACACCGCGCAAATCGGCGCGCGTGAGACGACCCGTGGCGAACGCGATCGCCGTTGGCGGCGTGCTCACCGGAAGACTCATGCTGGCCGACATCGCCAGTGCGAGCGGGATCACGACAAATCGCTCCTCTCCACCAGCCATAGCCAGCGCCAGCGGCGTCAGGATCGTGGCCGCGGCCGTATTGCTGATAAATGTCGAGAGCACGATGCCCACCAGCGCCAGCAGCGCCGCCAACAGCGGAAGCGGGAGCGCTTCCACCGGCAGCTGCGCCACCAACCATGTGGCCAGCCCGGTTTCGGAGACTCCTACACCAAGCGACAATCCGCCGGCCAGCAGAATGAGAACATCCCACGGCAAAGCGCGGATCTCACGCTCCGTCACAACGCCCGATACGGCCAGCACCGCAATCGGCATCACCGCCACCACAGCGGTTGGTATGCCGTGCCACGCTTCGGTCATCCAGAACAGAATCGTAGCGGCGAACAGGGCGGCCACAAACGCACTGCGTCGACCTTCATGTCGCCGCTCCTTCCCTTCACGCGGGACAACCGCGGGTGCCGAAACGCCGCGCAAGTAACGCCACACCAGATAACGCCACGCAACTACACCAAGAATGAACGCCACCGGAAAGCCATACAGCATCCATTCCGCAAAGTGTACACGATCCGAACTACGCAGTGCAGCTACAGCAATCGCATTGGGCGGTGTGCCGATAATCGTTCCCATGCCACCGATGTTGGCCGCCACCGGAATGCCGAGCAGCATCGCCGTACCCTGCGGCGAAACATCATCGCGCACCATTGGCATGGCTGACACCAGCACCACCATCATGGCCGCGGTCGCCGTGTTGGACATGAACATGGACAGGGCAAACGTCACCCCCATAACCGCCAACAGCACGCGCGATGGCTGATCGCCCGCAAATCGCAGCACGTAGTACGCGAGACGTCTATCCAAGCCGGTGCGTGCAGCCGCCGCTGCAAGCACCAGACCACTGAGGAACAGCCACATCACAGGACTGGCCCACGGCGCGACAAAGCGCTGCCAGCGTTCGCGATCCCCGTCGGCGAAGGGACCGGAGGGATCGCCGAGCAACGCGATCTGGAGCGCGATGATAGCGAGACTCACGGCGAAGGCTGGAATCGCACCGCTGATCCACAACCCGGCAGCTGTGATCAACACAAACAGCGCGTGCCGTCCGGGCTGCGTCAGCTCAGTGTGCTCAGGCACATACGCAAGCAGGCCGGCCAGCGCCAGCGTGGCTGCCGTGTACATGACCGAGCGCGAAATCCGCAGTCCAAACGGACCCTCAAGGTTTCTCGGAACGGTCAGCGGTTCCCCCCGCACTGTTTTGCGCGCATCACGGCAGTCTGTATCATACCGCGACTGCGGGCAAGCTGAGCAGCATGGCATCGCGTAACCATTCTGTCTTACGTACGTTCCAGTTGTCCGCCAGCAACCTGACGCATGCACGGGTCATCCTTCCTCCGGTTTCAAACATGCCCGCACTCGATCACACCGCCACGACCACACGCCTTGCTTCGCTGGGTGCAATCCTTCCCGGTCTTTTTCTGGCGGTGCTTACGCTGCTGTTCGGTTTCGGGATGGGCGTGGTGTTCGGATTGAATGAGGACGCCATCAAGTCGCGCCTCAGCGCGTCGGCCGAAACCGTCATGGCATCAGCGTACAACAACGATCCCGTGGCCGCGAAAGCCGTCACCGACAAGTCGTGGTCGTACATGCAGCGCGCGCATTTGCACGCAGGAAGTCTGGGGGTGGTAGCAATCGCCCTGAGCCTTGTGCTCGTGCATTTGGGAACGGGCCGACGCGTTGCAGCAGCACTCAGCGTGGCGCTGGGAGCGGGCGGCTTGGGCTACTCGCTGTTCTGGGCGTGGGCGGGCTTTCGCGCTCCTGGACTCGGCAGCACCGGCGTGGCCAAGGAATCGCTGGCGTGGCTTGCAATCCCGTCATCGGGTGCGGTGGTAGCGGCGACGGTTGTCACGCTGGTTCTGATCGGGCGGGGCTGGCTGCGCAGAGGGGAGTCAGCGTAACGGCGATGCGGCGATGCGGCGATGCGGCGATGCGGCGATGCGGCGATGCGGCGAAACGTTGTTGCGGCGAAACATCGATTGCGAGTTTGTACCACCAGACGAGTGCTCGACCAACCATCAGGGCGCGAACTCGTACGTGATGCTGACAATACGTCCGCGCCAATACGGTTTGCGACCTTCAGGCAGAAGCCACAATACTTCGCCCTGCATGGGCACTCGCATGCCTTCGCGCAATTCATAGTTGCTCCACCGCCCTTCCCAGGCCGTGGGAATCACCTGGCCACCGAGCGTGCGTCCGCGCGCTTCCGCACGCACTGACTCAATCAGACCGTCAGCCCCGAAGTGGAACAGCATGGAAATGCTCAGGTCTCCATCAGTGAGCGTCGCACGCGCTGACGAGTGATCAACCGGAGCCCATTGCACGCCCTGACCCGGTAGTAATGCAGTGGGATACCAGGCAGCTTCCGCAAAAAACCGATACAGCTCTCCTTCGGCCATTTCCGGCGTGCCGCGCATGTTCGCCAACGACACCAATCCAAAGAGCGATGCGTGCAGAATGCCTTCTCCCGCGACGTAGGCATCATGAACGCGTACACCGACGCCGGGCATCATGGCGATTCGGCCCTCCCACACAAAACCCGGTCTTTGCGTGACTACCCGCTGGCTCGACGTAAAAGCTTTCCACTGCTCGCCCGTTTCGCTCATGTTGAACGTGCCTTCGTGTTCCACCTGCGCGGCCGACACGATGCGCTGCCCTTCGGTAAGCGACGCACGGAAGTAACGCTGTACCGGCTCCGGCAAACTGGCTAGTTCGGCGGCGCTGTAGCGCTCCTCTGTGACCGGACGCCGTGCCGCGTTGAGTCTGTTGTGCAGCGCCGTGGTATTCGATTTCCATCGCGCTGATCCATACACCAGCGCGATACCGATCACGGCGACCGGTGCGATGAGAGCCAACACTGTCAGCTTGCGCACGATGCCCACGCCACCGTATGAACCAGCTTCACCGACCTGAGACGAGCGTCATTCTGTGTCGACATGCGCATTACCGCATTCAGTAGCAACTGGTGTGCGTTTTTCGGAGCGGCAAACGAAGCATTTCCGAAACAATCCATGCATTAAATACCGCGTCCGCCCCTTGGCGGCAACAGGCTCAGTACCGAGCTGGACCATTAGCGCGAAGCAATGCGCGAGAGGTAGAATGGTAGATCTTTCGTCCTCATTGATCCACACGGAGAACATCGCCATGGTCGCTGCGCGCTACTGTCGCTGTCTGGCATATCTCGGCTTCCTGTGCGTCACTCCGTCGTTGCTGCTGCAGGCGCAACAGATGCGCGACAGCGCTGGCATTCGAGTTGTGATGAACAGCAAACCAACGTGGACCACTGCGCAGCAACTCAGGTTGTCTGCCGCACCAACCCTTGTGATTGGTGAAGGGTCCGACGATGCGCAGCTGCTCACGCGCGTACGCGGTGCGTTTTATCTGTCGGACGGGCGTATTCTCGTTGCCGATGGTGGCAGCAACGAACTGCGGATATTTGATGCACAGGGAAAACACCTCAAGACGTTCTCCCGTAGCGGCGACGGGCCGGGTGAGTTCCGCTCAATGCAGGACGTCTTCCTTCTCGCCGGCGACACCATCGCGGTGCTGCACGACCGGGCCTCGGTGTCGCGATTTTCCGGCGACGGGACATACATCACGCGTACCAACGACCGTGGTGCAACGGAGTTTGGACGACCCGGTGCGACCATGCAGTCGGTTGCGCTCGCGCTCAATGGCGGCGCGCGGTTGCTGGTGCGTGCACTCATGGATCCTCCCACGCGTGGAATGGGCGTTGCGTTTGATGCCACTGCACAACTCGAGGTGCTCAATCGCGATGCGTCAACCACCCGCCCGTTGGGCGAGCTCCCGTTCATGCAGGCCAGTGCAGACAAAAATGGCGCCAGCAAGCCCTGGCTCGGTGCAGAAGCAGTACTCGCCACCGACGGTACACAGTTCTACTACGGATACGGCACGACGTATGAACTCATACGCTACACGGCTGCCGGCCAGCCGAACCTGATTGTGCGGCGCGCCTGGACCGCTCCCAAAGTCTCGCGTCGTGAGTACGAGCAGTTCACCGATGAGTGGCTCTCGCGCTGGTCCAAGGCGAAAGGCGCAGCACTCGCTGAAAAGCGACGTGAGTTTCTCGCCGGTGATTACTTCAAGACACTTCCTGCTTTTTCGGCGCTCGCACTGGACCGTACAGGACGCGTCTGGGCGAGAACGCCCGCCGCGATTGACGCTGCCGTCGCGGGTTCCCTCAATGGCTACCCGATTGGTGCAAGCACGTGGTCAGTCTTTGGCGCCAACGGTGTGTGGTTGGGCGACGTGAAAATGCCCGCACGCTTTTCGCCAACAGATATCGGTGACAACTATGTTTTGGGAATCGCCAGAGATGATGACGACATGCCGACCGTGGTACGGTTTACGCTGAGCAGCAGCGCGCGGGACTGATACCGCGCCCACACTGCTACAGACCCCGTCGCACCTCAGCCATTGCCGCGACGGGATCAGCCGCGGCCGTAACCGCGCGCCCCAGAATGAGCCACGTTGCACCTGCGGCTGCGGCAGCTTCCGGCGTCATCACACGTTGCTGATCGTGCGCGTCTGCGCCAGCGAGACGGATTCCGGGCACCAGGTACCCCAGCGAATCACCATGTGCCGAACGCAACGCCGCCAGCTCGTGACCGCTGCACACCACACCGGCGGCCGAACCGTCCCGTGCGAGTGATGCCAAGCGCACCACTTCCTCGGTGACGGACAGTTGATCGCGTCCCCATGTACTGGCAACGGTGCCGGCATCAAGTGACGTCAAAAGCGTGACCGCAATAATCCGGCAGGCATCGGTGTCGCCTCCACCAACTACTGAGGCTGAACCTTCAGCTGCACCATCAACCGCGGCCTGTACCATCGCGGTGCCGCCGCTCGCGTGCACCGTGAGCAATGATGCACCCAAACGCGCGACGCTTCGTGCCGCGCCACGTACGGTGTTGGGAATGTCGTGCAGCTTGAGATCCACAAACACGCGCTTCCCTTCACCGCGCAACCATTGCACAACCTGCGGCCCTTCGGCGGCATACAGCTCAAGCCCGACCTTGTAAAAGTCGCAGTACACGCCGAGCGAGTGCACAATCGCTTTGGCCGACGCAAAGTCCTTGACGTCGAGTGCCACGATCGGAGTCGCTGATGCGCCATGAGTATCTGCCTCTGCACTCACTGACGCCGCGCTCATTGCGGCCATTCCAGCGTTCCCCGCACGTCGGCGAGGTCGGTTACACCATGCTTGCGGCACCAACGTCCGAGATCGCGCACAATGCGCTCAGGCGCGCGTGGATCGCGCAGCGAGGCAGTACCCACACCAACGAGTGTTGCACCGGCCATCACGTATTGCACGGCGTCCAGCGCAGTCGAGACACCGCCCAGCCCGCAAATCGGTACGGTTGGAATCGCGCGCGACACGCGCCACGTGGCCAACACGCCAATCGGCAGCAGCGCCGGACCGCTCACTCCACCGCTGCCAAAACCCAAACGTGTGCTTCGCGTCTCGGTATCCACCACCAGACCGGGCATGGTATTCACCAGCGTCAGCGCATCCGCACCGGCGTCTACCGCCGTCTGCGCCGCCGACACCAGACCGGTGCCAAGCGCGGGAGACAACTTCACAAACAACGGACGACGGGTGGCCGCACGCGCACTCGCGACCACCTCGCGCAGCGCCGCGGGATCGGCACCGAACTCGAGTCCACCTGCCTTCGTGTTCGGACAACTGACATTGAGTTCATAGGCCACGTGTCCCGGCAGGCCATCGAGATGCTCAATCACCTGTGCAAACTCGTCAATCGCAAACCCGATCACATTCACAATCACGCGTGTAGCCGCGTGGTGCTGCGTCATGTACCCCAGGTGCTTTTCACGCACTTCGTGCATACCGGGGTTGGCCAGACCGACCGCGTTGATCATGCCACCGGCGAACTCCCCCACACGCAGGGGGGGGGCACCTTTGCGCGGTGCGACACTCACGGCTTTGCTGCTGAGGCCCCCGATGGCATCAAGATCCGTGACCTCGGCCAGCTCGTGGCCGTAGCCCGCCGTACCAGAGGCCAGAACGATCGGATTGCGAAAGACCACGCCGCACGCCTGAACACCCAGCGGTCGCGACGCCACAACTGCCACGGGTTGATGCAGCACCGCACGCGTCGGCACGTCGCGCGTCCCGGGCGCGCTCGAATCGGATGTCTGGGCGGTACCGAGCTCGGGCTTCATATCACTGCAATGTATCGGCGCGACGCGCTCCGGCGTAATCAATCGCGGCATGGTTCAAGCGGTGCCTATCTGTCAGCCCCGCTCCCGGGCAGCCGGGACGCAGAGCGACGCGCCCGCAACGTGTCCGCCAGCACGTTGCCCGCCAGTGCCCAGCGACCGGC
The DNA here is from genome assembly GCA_011390805.1 of Gemmatimonas sp. Classification (GTDB taxonomy): domain Bacteria; phylum Gemmatimonadota; class Gemmatimonadetes; order Gemmatimonadales; family Gemmatimonadaceae; genus JAABRT01. Next base: position 14,447 of record JAABRT010000025.1, read on the forward strand.
CAACAGTGCGTCGGCCGCCCGGTAGTCGGCTGCGCCAGAAATGGTCTCACCGCGCAACATGCCGGCCATCGACGATGTGGCATAACGCGTAAGCACCTCTTGATGCCAGACCATGGCAGAATCGGGGTACACCCGTGCCGCCATCACCAGTGCGCGTGGGGCGAGTGGCGCATCGGGCCAACGGGTGCTCAGTGTTCGCCAGGCCTCAAGCGCGACCGATTCCTGCTGCAGACTGTCGCGCGCTACTTCACCCGCGAGAAACATTGCCGCACCGGACGCATCGTCCGCGTCAAAGAGCATCAACAAGAGCGTGGAGACCGACTGGGCGCGATCCAGCCGCGCCGAGCGCGACGCACCATCGGTATCGGAAAAAGCGCGCGTGAGCCACAGGCGCAACGATGCAATCGAGTGAACAGCGGCCAGGTCCAGCAGTGCGAGTCGCGCTCCTGCTTCCGCGCGCGAGAGCGAGTCCAGGGCTGCGCGCTCGGCGACTCGCGTGTAATACCATCGCGCCGCCGCCGTATCGCGCGTTTGTTCGAGCAACTCGCCCGCCAGCAGTTGCAACCGCGTGCGGTCACGACGCGGTGTTGCGGCGGCGTCAAACGCTTCCACCACCCGCATCACACGCGCCGCCTCACCAGCCGCCACGGCTTGCCGGAGTATCGGATCCACCTCGGGACGCGCATCGCCCACCGCCGCCCGGTCGAGCAGCCAGCGTTCCACTTCGGGCCAGTTGCTGCTACTCGCCGCAATCGCCAGGCGCTCCCAGGGCGCGTCGTCGTCAGGCAGGGCCAGCAGCAAAGAATCAGCGCGTGAGTACGCACCGGATGCCAATGCCGCCTGAGCGCGGGTGCGTACGAGATCCGCCTGCAAGACAGGATCGCGGTCCTGCCCCGTCGCAGCACCGGCGGCGTTCACAGCCAGAGGAGCCAGACGTGCTTCCACCCGGGCGTAGTCCCCCGCTCGCAGGTCGCACGCACTGAGCGCTAACGATGCACGAACACGATCCGGGAAATCGCGCTGCGGCAAGGCGAGGAATCCATTCAGCCGCTCACGGGCGCGCGGGCAGTCGGACAACATGGCCGCCGAACGTCCGGCATGCAGCAGCATTTCCGCGTGCCATCGAGATTGTGGTGTCACGCGCAGCACCGCTTCTGCCGACTCCGAGCCTCGCTGCCAGAACAGCCGTGCGCTGTCGGCGAATCCGCGACGCAACAGCGCGTCTGCGCGTCGGGTCGCGTCGCGCGCGTTGTACACGCCGTTGTAATACACGCAGCCGCCCAGCGGCGTGATGCACATAGCGACGGCCAGGGCGACTGGAAATACCACCGCCAGCGACTTGCTGGCGCGCCACCTCACGGCTCGCCTGCGCCCACCTTGCGCTCGTACTGCGCGAGATAGGCCACGCACGCATCAGCGATGGCTTCCGCCAGCTTCTGTTGGCCCTGCGGCGACATGAGCCAGCGCGCTTCCGCTGCATTGGAACCGAACCCGACTTCCACCAGCATGGACGGCATGAAGGAGTTCACCAACACGCTGAAAGGCGCCTGCTTGACCCCTCGGCTCGGCCCCGGATGGATCTGCCGCAGGTGATCCTGCGTGAGCGTGGCCAGTGTGAGTGATTCGCGGAGATGCTCGTTTTGCGCCATGTCACGCAGAATGAAGCCCAACGGATCACTCGACGAGGTCTCGGCGCTGGTCTCGAACTTCACCGCTTCATTTTCCATTGCCGCCACACGCGCTTCGTCTTCGGTCTTCGCTTCGGCCAGGAAATACGTCTCGAATCCGCGTGCGGCCCCGGGATTTTTCCAGCCCGGGTTGGCCGCGTTCACATGCACCGACACGAACAGATCACCCTTGGCCCGATTCGCAATCGGTCCACGATCCTTGAGTGCAATCAGCGTGTCGCGCGTACGGGTCATGACCACCGTGACACCACGCGCAGCGAGCGCATCGCGCAGCTTAAGTGACACGGCCAACGCCACAGTCTTTTCAGGGATTTTCTGCGTACCAAGCGTGAGCGTGGTCCCGGGATCCCGTCCGCCGTGTCCGGCGTCTACCACTACCGTGCGTCGTCGGGCGGGCGGACGGGCGGCGGGTGTGATGATCGGCGGCATTGCGGCACGCACATCCTGCGTCGCTCCGGAACCACCGGACTGCGCGTCGGAACGTGCCTCGGAACGTGCCTCGGAACGTGCCTCGGAACGTGCCTCGGAACGTGCCGCTTCGGCGACCACAGCGCGCGAGGCGATCGGCCGCCGCACAATGGGCGCAAACCGACGCAGTTCGAGTCGCGCGCCGTCGTACATGAGCCCGTTGAATGCGCGCGGCAATACATCGCTTACCAACGCGTACGGCACAAAAAGCCGGTCGCCGCTTCGAAACGGTGATGACGACATGGGCAACGGGTCTTCTCCACTCACGGCAAACGGAGCCAACACCACCAGCGTGACATCGGAGCCATCGAGTTCGAAGCGCCACCGGCCCTGGCCCGCGCTCACCAGCTTCCCGCCCAGCGCGTCGGCGAGCAGGTCACCTCGCATCGCAGACCCGCCTTCGGGGTGAGCGACCACAGGCACCGAGCGCACGCGGTCACCCACGCGCACCACGAGCGGCGGAGCGGACGCAGCGATCTGACAGGCACACAGCAACGAAAGCAGCATCATACCTCTGAGGGTCAACTACCAGGCAAACGCCCTAGCGGGTACGCAGCGCGCGCGCGATCTCCCGGTCGGCGTCCTTCTTCTTCAAATCTTCCCGTTTGTCGTGCGCTTTCTTGCCTCGTCCCAGTCCCAGCAGGACTTTGACCTTACCGCGCACGAAATAGAGATCAAGCGGGACAAGCGTAAGTCCCTGCCGCTCCAGCGAACCGTACAATCGACGGATTTCCTTGCGGTGGAGCAACAGTTTCCGCGACCGCGTAGGGTCGTGATTGAACTGGTTGCCCATGCCATAGGCGCCGATGTTCAGATTGAGGAGAAACACCTCACCTTCCACGGTGATCCCGTAGGCGTCGGTAAGGTTGGCGCGTCCTTCGCGCAGCGCTTTGACCTCGGTGCCACGCAGCACCACTCCCGCCTCCCACGTCTCCAGTATCTCGTAGTCGTGGCGGGCGCGCTTGTTCCGCGCAATCAGCTTGCGCGCATCGTCTGTCGGGTCAGGTTTGGCCATTCAACGGGAAGCTAAGGACAGTTGGCAGCCGCGCACAACATCTCACGCTGCAAAGCACGTTGACTTGCGACCCGTACTCCCCCTATACTCATGATTCTGCGCGGGCGCATGTTGGCCGCGCATTTGCCGGAGTGGTGGAATTGGTAGACGCGCTGCGTTCAGGGCGCAGTGGGCGCAAGCCCGTGCCGGTTCGAGTCCGGCCTTCGGCACCTGAGAAGTATTGTGAGTAGTTGATACACTGAGTACACAGCAATGCGGCGGACATCCCACGGGATGCTCCGCCGCATTGTGTTTTACCCCTGTTTTGTCCCTGTTGTGCACTACGCAGTTCCTGCACGCCGCACTCGGTGGCGGCCGCTCAGCCGCGCCCGGTCCGCTCGCGAAGCAGTGCCGATGGCGGTCGGTCCTCGGGCAGCGAGGCCACTCCGAACGCCTCTCGCAGCGCATCGTTGGCAGCGTGCCTGAATGTGGTCACCAGGCGTTCGGCCCGGGCCAGCTGATCCGGCTGCGGTTCGGCCACACCACAACGGCGCAGCAGCACACGCGCAATGCGCCTGAGTGGCGGCTCCGCGCGCCCACGCGTCTGCAATGCGTCGTGATATTCCGCCAGATGCGCGTGCCACTCTTCAACAACGCCGCGACGCACGCGCGCCTCGCGCGCAACGATGGCATCAATCGCGTGCGAGACGTCGGCGGCGGTCTGGTCGTCCAGCGCATCGCGCTCTGCCACAATGAGTCCGATCGCCTTCTGGCTGAAGGCAAGCTCAATCAGCGCGAGCTCCTCCGATGCGCCGCTGGCCTGTACAAGCCACGAAACCTCTTCGGCGGAGGGATCGTGAAGGACCGCGTCCAGATAGCGTTCAGCCAGCGCCTGGCGACGCCGCTGCTCCCGCCGGTCGGCCAGAATACCCACGCGCGCTAGCCGCCCAGTACGGGCAATGCGCTGCGGCCGGACGAAGCCCGAGCCACCGGCGCAGACGCTGAGCCCGACGCCGCCAGCGCCGGCAGTCCCACCCGCTCGCGCACATCGGCCTCTTCGTGCACCAGATCCGACAGGCGCACGCTGTCGAGCACCTCGTCAATGCGCTGTTGCAACAGCAGCCACACCGGACGGATACTGCAACCGGTGGAATCGGAGCAGCGCTCGCTGTCTACGGGATGCGAGACACAATGCAAGTCGAACGTCGACAGCTCTGACGCGTTGATCACGTCGCGCACCGTGATTTGGTCGGCGGCACGCGCGAGCTGATAACCGCCCCGGGCACCGCGGGTACTCTTTACGATTTCAGCGCGCCGCAGACGAAGCAGAATCTGCTCGACATAATCTCCGGAGAGGCGTTCACCGGCCGCGATATCGCGTCCTGTGACCGGCCCTTCATCAGAGCGGCGCGCCAGATGCAGCGCGCAAATCAAGCCATATTCGGCCCACGTCGTAATGCGCATAAATGGAGTCTACCGGACGCAAGCCCTTCAGGGCAAGCGCGCTTCGGAGTCGCCGCGCCCCGGGAGGCCGATTTCCGTGAGGCGACGGAGGTCGAGGGCGGCTTCAAGCTGTGCCGGAGGGAGGACCTTTTCACGTTGCGCCAGATCGCGAATGAGCACCCCCTCGCTCACCGACTGCTTGCTCAGCTCCGCAGCACGCGCATAGCCGATTTCCGGTGCCAACGCAGTGGCCAACGCCGCCGACCGTTCCAGCCAGTACGCGCACATATCGCGATTGGCCGTGATACCACGCACGCAGTTGTGATCAAGCATGCGCATGGCGTTGGTGAGAATCTCCACGCTCATGAAAATGTTCTGCGCCATGACCGGCATCATCACATTGAGCTGCAGCTGCCCGTGCTCCGCCGCCAGACTAACACAGGTATCGTTGCCCACCACCTGCAGGCACACCTGATTCACCATTTCGGGAATCGAAGGATTGACCTTGCCGGGCATGATCGACGAGCCGGGCTGCACGGCCGGCAACACAATCTCGTCAAGACCGGTGCGCGGTCCGCTCACCAGCAATCGCAAATCAGACACGATCTTGCTGAGATCGATGGCCAGCACGCGCAGCGTCGCGCTGAACGCTGCAGCATCGCTCATGCTCTGCATGAGTTCGATGCGGTCTTCGGCTTCGCGGAGCGGCATGCCAAGCGCTTCCTGTAACTGCTGCACCATCAACGCCGGATATTGCGGCTCCACGTTCACACCCGTACCCACCGCGCTGCCACCGATAGCCAGCTCCCGCAGGTACTCCGCTGCCTGCTGCACCCTGGTGAGATTACGCCGCATCGTGCGCGCATACGCCGTGAACTCCTGCCCGAGTCGAATGGGCATGGCGTCCTGCAAATGCGTTCGACCACTCTTGAGCACATCATCAAACTCGCGACCTTTGGCAGCCAGCGAGTCGGCGAGGTCATTGGCGGCGCGCGCAAACGGCTCCAGCAACATCAATGATCCCAGTCGGATGGCCGTGGGGATCACATCGTTGGTGGACTGCGCCATGTTCACGTGATCGTTGGGATGCACAGGCGTGTACGCGCCGCGCGCACCTCCCAACAACTCGTTGGCACGGTTGGCCAGCACTTCGTTCACATTCATGTGATGTGAAGTGCCGGCACCGGCCTGATACGGATCCACGACAAACTGATCGCGATGGGCTCCGGCCAGAACCTCATCGGCCGCTGACACGATTGCGTCGGCCAACGCGCCATCCAATCGTGCCGTGTGCTTGTGCGTGAGCGCCGCAGCACGTTTGATGTGCACAACAGCGTCCACGAACACGGCCAGCGGCTTGAGGCCGCTGATGGGAAAGTTCTGCTGCGCACGCACGGTTTGAATGCCGTACAGTGCACTCCCGGGAACCTCAAGCTCGCCGAGCGGATCTTTCTCAACACGCGTCTTCACAACACCGTCCTGATTGAGAAAGCAAGTTGACGGCGGACAGACAGCGGCGTCTGTCCGCTCTGCGACAACCGGTCAGTTGGACGAGCTGAGCGTCGTATCGGCCGACGTCACAACAAACAGGCGTGTACGTCCATCCACATCAACGGTACGGGTGCGCCAGCGCGCCACGTTGATTTCTCGCAGCGATTCGTCAGAAGCGAAATATTCGCTCAGCAACTGCGGACCGATGAGGAACTCTCCATCGTCCTGCACCACGCAGAGCACCTGGCGATCCGCCGCCCCTTCATTGTTCAGCGTGCCATAGCGCAACGACACCAGTACACCCGAGTTTGCATCCCCATTGGTCTGCCAGCGCAGCGTGAACGTTTCACCGGCAACGGGACCGGTGGTGGCGTTTACCCGCATCGGCTCTGCCAGACGCACCGCAATCTGGCTCCCCGGAAATCCGCCGGCTGCTCCCTGCACCGTGAGCTGCGCGCTGTCACCGGGCGAATACTCGAAGGTGGGAGGACTGGAGAGCACGTACAGTCGTGAACCGAGAATCGTCTCGGAAAGCTGGCGTACCGAACCACCTACGCGGAGCTCCAGCGATTCCCCGGCGTTGAGGTTGCCCGGATTGATGACTTCAGGCGCGAACAGCTCGGTTTGACACCGGTCGGCGATCACGCGGCTGTCAGGCAGTGCAAACTGAGGGCCGGTAAAAAACGCCGCCGTAGGACGGGCCGTCAGCACACCGGACGAACCGGCGGTCGCTCTGATCGTCAGCGATCCGTAGCGATTGGTTGCACTGGTGTCTTCAACATCAAGACACGCGGTAGACGCGACAGTAAGGCCGAGCAGTGCAGCCCAACGCAAACGTCGGTGCGCGATGGCGGAAAGGATCGAATCGTGCATGGTTACGGAAAGCAGATGACGAAAACTCGTCGTGAAGAGCACGCGCGCGCCGTTGAGCACGCGCTGAAGGTCGTACAATGGCAGTTCAAGTTCCGTTCAGATTCCGTGCAGAACCCACTGCCGCCTCTATTTCAGGAGCCAACGGGTCGCGCCAGTCCGGACAGGAACGGGTTGCTCACCAACTCACGGCCGAGCGTGGTAGAAGGTCCATGACCACAATACACCACAAGCGACGCATCGAGCTTCGAGATACGTCGCAGCGAATCATTCATGGCCCGCGGATCACACAGCGGCAGATCGGTGCGGCCGATAGAGCCTGCGAACAGCAGATCTCCACTGAACATCGCACCGTGGCCAATAAACGCGACGTGTCCCGGTGCGTGACCCGGTAGATGCAACACATCAAAGGTCAGGTCGCCTACCTGAACCGGATCCCCCTCGGCCAGCGCGATCGTGGGCTCGGGCAGCGGCTGAATACGCAAGCCATATGTACGACCGATGTCGGGTGCACGGTCATACAGCGGCCGGTCGTCGGGGTGCAGCGCCACAGGGACAGCGAACTGCTCGACGAGTGGCGCGACTGCACCAACGTGGTCCACATGCGCATGCGTGAGCCAGATCGCTGTGAGCTGCGCCCCACTCGCCTCCACCGCGTGAGCCAGACGATCGGCCTCGTCACCCGGATCGACAAGCACCGCCTTCGCCGTGCTGTCGTCAACGATCAGATAGCAGTTCTCCTGGAGCGGACCGACGGTGAAGCTCTGTACCTTCACGCGACAGCACTCTCAGTGGCAGTTGCCGCATGCTCTTCATGATGCGCCAGCCACCGTTCGGCTTCCAGTGCAGCCATGCATCCGGTTCCGGCGGCCGTAACGGCTTGCCGGTAATAGCTGTCCATGACGTCGCCCGCCGCGAACACACCTTCCACACTCGTATTGGTACGCCAGCTATCGGGCGTCACGATGTAGCCGTTGTCGTGCAGCGCCAGTTGTCCGTTCAGGAAGCGCGTGTTCGGCGTGTGCCCGATGGCCACAAACATCCCACCGCAGGCCAGCGTACGACGTTCGCGCGTGTTCGTGTCCTCGAGCTCAACACCGGTGATGAAGTCATCGCCGTGCACGTCGACCACGTGTGAGTTCCACTCCACCCGGATCTTGGGATCACGCAGCACGCGATCGGCCATCACCTTGGAGGCACGGAACTCCTCGCGACGGTGCACGATCACCACTTCACTCGCGAACTTGGTGAGATACAGCGCCTCTTCCATCGCAGAGTCACCACCGCCCACCACTACCAGACGCTGATTGCGGAACGACGGCAGCGCGCCGTCACACACCGCGCACGACGAAACACCGCCGCCCGTGCGCGCCAGTCGCTCTTCGGATGACAGACCCAGCCAGTTGGCACGGGCACCCGTGGCGACAATCACCGCGCGCGCGGTAAGTGTGGCCCCGCCGCTCGCTTTGAGCACAAAGGGATACTGCGCAAAATCAACCGAGTCGATGTTCTCCGACACAACGCGCGTGCCGAAGCGTTCCGCCTGCTGCTTCATGCGCTCCATGAGGTCAGTGCCACCGAGCGCTTCGGGAAAACCGGGAAAGTTTTCGATATCGGTGGTGAACATGAGCTGACCACCGGGCACCATCTCACGCGAGATTTCGCCTTCGTAGACGATCGGATCGAGGTTGGCGCGCGACGCGTACACGGCGGCCGTCCATGCGGCTGGCCCGCTGCCGATGATGACCAGCGTTTCCTGAGTTGCAGACATAAGCGGACTGATGGAGGAACGCGCAGCGCAACACGCTACGCAATGTGAAGCACGCCGAGCGCGCCATGGCAATGAGATACCGTACCCACAAGTACACGTGCCTCGCCAGCGTTCCCGGCACGCGCCACTGTTTCGTCGGCGGCCGCAATGGCATCAGCGTCAATCATGCCAACGCCCCACGTCCGATGCAGACAGTGAAAGATAATCGGTCCGTCGAGTTGGTGACCGGCTTCACGCTCGCTGGCCACGTAGGCCTCCACAGCGGGCGGCATGCTCCACGACCGCGGGCCGCGCGTGGCCGGACAGCGCGCCGGCTCAATACAGTTCACAGGACACATCCATTCGGCAAAGCTCACGTAGTGCCGGCCGTCCGGTGCCGCACGCTGCCACGGCATCGGCGGCGGCGCCCGCAGCGGCTCTACCGATACGGGGCGCTCAGGCCACCGCCTGACAGCGCGGGCCACCAGCCAGTCGAGCAGCAGATGCGGCATAAGAGGCGAAGGCACGAGTGCGTCATGCACTCGATCACCGGGTGGGACGTCGTCCAACCATGCCGCGAGCCACTCTGACCATTCGGAAGTGTGCACGCGAACCGGCAGCGCGCCGAACGCCTGCTGGCGCACACCTTGCGCTACCTGACATTCGGCATCGCGGTCAATCACCGTAACCTGCTCTACCTGCAGCGCTCCCTTTTCAAACGCGCGCGACAGCTGCTGTGTGTACCACCGGCCGTAACACCCGCCTCCAATCACCGCGATGTGGCGAAAGGTGACCTGCGGCGCACTCATCGGGCCACACCGCGCCCGCCGTCAACTGGAATCACGGCGCCCGTTACGTACTCCGCGCTGATAAGCCAACGCACAGCCTGCGCAACATCGCTCCCCGACCCCGTGCGACCAAGCGGAACGTCCCGCAAAAACTTTGCCTCGCTTTCGTCGTCAAAGTCGGCGGGCGCTTCAACCAGGCCGGGAGCAATGGCGTTCACGCGGATCCGTGGCGCGAGTGCGCGCGCCAGCGTGCGTGTGATGTGAACCAGCGCGTACTTGGCCGCACCATGCGCAATCATGCGCGGCATCGTTTCAAATGCCGCGTGGTCGGCGATATTCACAATCACGCCACCGTTCGGCATCACACGCGCTGCAGCCTGCGCCATGAAGAACGGAGCGCGTGTGTTTACGGCGAACGAGCGATCCCAGTCGTCGGGCGTGATATCCATTGGCGCGACGCGCACAAAGTTGGCGGCCGAGTTTACCAGCACATCAAGGCGACCGAAGGCTGCGTACGCTTCTTTCACAATGCGATCGGGCGTGCTTGCATCACTGAGATCACCAAACACTGTGGCCGCATGCCCGCCGTTCGCCCGCAGCTCTCCGGCCAACGTCTCTGCCTCGTCGCGCGAACTTGAGGCGTGAATCACCACGCGGTCGCCATCTGCAGCACACGCCCGCACGATTGCCGCACCAACCCGACGCGCACCGCCTGTGACCAGCGTCACGCGCGCCGTCGATGTCATCCGTCGCGCTCCTCGATAAACCGGTCCTGCCGGGCCAGCCACAAATACGGGACCATCTGTCCGCCCAGCTGACGGGGCCCTTCGGCCGCACCATGCCAGTCGGAACCGCCGCTCGGCAGCAAACCGATGCGCTCAGCGCGATCGTAAATGCGCTCGGCCAACGACTGCGTGTGACTGGGGTGCAATACTTCCACTGCGTCGAGACCAATCTCGTGCAACTTGCGCAGACGCGTTTCGGTGGCGTAATCGCCGGGGTGTGCCCAGGCCACGATGCCGCCGGCGCGATGCACCAGCGCGACGGCCTCAGGCACTGTCATCTGCCCCTTTTCAACGTACGCGGGCTTGCCCCAGCCGAGCCACTTGTCAAAGGCTTCACGGAAATCACGCACCCAGCCACCCGCGACCATTGCACGCGCCAGATGCGGACGACCTACCGCTCCCGGCCCGGCTTCCGCGAGCACCGACTCCATGGTCACGGGAATGGAGAAAGAGTTCAGTACACGCACCATCTCTTCGGCACGACGTATGCGCTCCTGCCGGAACGCGCCGAGATCGGCCTCGATTGACTCGCGGTTTGACAAGTGCAAGCCGAGCAGGTGCAACTCATCAGACTCAAAATGCGCCGCCAACTCAACGGCCGGCACAATGCGCACACTCAGGCGTTCGCCGGCGACTTCGGCCTCGGCCAGTCCGCTGATTGAATCGTGATCGGTAATCGCAATCGCCGCCAGCTTCGCACGCGCTGCAGCTTCAACCACCGCGGTTGGTGACAACACACCATCCGACGCAGTCGTGTGCACCTGCAGATCAACAAAGCGGGGGACCGGGCTTGTTGCAGCAGCAAACGCCTGCTCCGGAGTGACTCCGGCGTGCAGATCGCTCACGCCTGATATCCCGCTTCCGGCGCGCGCGCGCTGGGCTGCGACATGTAGAACAACCGCACAATGTCGTCGTCGGTCATTTCAGCCAGCGCCTGTTCCCGGGCCCGCGTGTTTCGCGGCGTGTAGCGTGTAAGCCGCACCTCGCGTCCGTTGTCATCACGGGATACAAAGATGAGCGAAAACTCATCGGCCACTGACTGCGTGATGAAGCCGCTTGGATACACACGCCATGTGCGCCCGTCCACGGAAATCTGTCGACTGGGCATCTTACGTCAGTTCAATGGAATGCCATGCAACGGCCGGTGGCTGACCGAGACCAACCGCCGCGAAATCCGCTGCATCTTTGGATTCGGCGAACTCAAGAAATGATTCGCCGTTGTCGGCCTGTTCAAAGGCCCAGAAGTGCACGCCCGCTGCCGCGCACTTCGCGCGCAGATCACGCAGCCCGGAGACATACGCCTCACGATCGGCCGCGCCAACCTGTCGTTGCGTCACGAGCAGCGTGCGCCGTTCACTCATTCGACCGTCTCACCAACGTTTTCAAGCGACGCCTTGAGATCGGCCATGAACTTGTCGGCGTCGGCGCCATCAACCACACGGTGATCGAACGACAACGAGAAATAGGCGCAGGTGCGAATGGCGATGGTGTCTTCACCATCGGGGCCGGTAATGACCTTGGGCCGCTTTTCAATCGCGCCGAGCCCGAGAATCGCGGTGGTACCGAGCGGAACGATCGGTGTGCCGAGCAACGAGCCGAAGACGCCGGGATTCGTGATGGTAAACGTGGCGTCCTGCAACTCGGCGGGCTGCAGCTTTTTCACGCGCGCGCGCGCCGCCAGATCGTTGATCGTTTTGGTGAGCCCGGTGAGCGAAAGCTCATCGGCACGCTTGACCACAGGCACCAGCAATCCCGTTGGCTCAAGCGCTACGGCGATGCCGAGATTGTACTGCTGCCGGAAAATGATATCGGTGCCGGCAACCGATGCGTTGAGTACTGGATGGCGCTTGAGCTGCTGCGTAACGGCGCGACAGATAAACGGCAGATAGGTGAGCTTCTGTCCGGTCTGCTTTTCAAATGTGCCGCGTTCACGCGCACGGATGCGTGCGATACGGGTGAGGTCAACTTCAAAAAACGAGGTGACATGCGATGCGTTGAGCCGTGCCAGACGCATGTGGTCGGCTGTAGCCTTGCGCATCTTTGACATGGGCTCCACGCGATCACCGGCCCACGAGGTGGGCATCGGGCCGTAGGAGTCGGCGCCAGCGGGTGCATGCATTGACGCCCCCACAGCCGGCTTGGCCGCCGCGCTGCCGGTGGAGCCGGCGGCGGGACGCGACGCGATGTGCGCCTCAAAATCGCGGCGTGTCACGCGACCGGCGATCCCGCTACCGGAAAGCCCTTCAAGGGACACACCGTGCTCGGCTGCCATCTTGCGCACCAGTGGCGATGACTTGGTACGCAGACGGTCCTCCAGCGATCCCGCAGGCGCTGCCGGCGCGCTGCTTGGCGCCGGGCTTGCCGGAGCGGCTGCTGTGGATGACGCCGGCGCGGTTGCGGCGGCGGGAGCAGATGAAGCGGCTGGAGCCTCGGTGGCAGCTGCAGGCGCGGGTGCCGACGGCGCGGGCGCGGCAGCTGCGACGGCTGCGTCGGTTTCCAGTCGCGCCACAACAGTGCCCACCTCAACCGTTTCGCCTTCGCCCACGATGATTTCCAACAGCACACCCGACGACGGCGACGGGATTTCCGCATCTACCTTGTCGGTGGAGATCTCGAAAATGGGTTCATCGCGCTTGATGGTGTCACCCACCGACTTGAGCCAGCGGGAGACGGTGCCTTCAGCAATGGATTCGCCCATTTGGGGCATAATGACGTCAACACGTGCCACAGAATTATCCTCGGTCAGCGGTCAGGAGCCGGCGCGTTCGCGTCGGCGGAGCCGCGAGAGAGCCAGAATCGGCAGGGTTACGGCGCCGATGAGCGCCCCCCACCCTGCAAAGATATGCCAGTTGCACGCCGGCAGCCCTTCCAGCGGCTTGCAGCGCGTCAGGAACGTGGCGCCTACAGCGACCAGGACGCCAATCATGGCGCCGCTGATCGTCCCGATAAACAGGGTAAAGCAGCCCACCCCGATGCGCGCCATGCGCTTGTCCTCATCGGGCAACGGCGGCGCGCTGACGCCCGACGACGCAAGGTCGGCGGGATGTGTGTTGGGACGGTTGGTACTCGGAGTGTTCTCGGATTCGCTCATGACATCGATAAAAAGTTCAGTAGGCGACGAGTCGCCGCACCGCACGAACGATATCGGATGTCTGCGGCAACACGTAGTCCTCCAGTGGCGGCGAGTACGGCAGCGGAACGTCTGCAGCAGTAACGCGCAACACCGGCGCATCGAGCCATTCAAAACATGTTTCACTCACGCGTGCCGTGATTTCCCCAGCAATGCCACCGGTGCGTGTGTCTTCATGCACGATCAGCAATCGATTGGTTTTGCGCACCGTCGCGACAATGGCGTCGTCATCGAGCGGCAACAAGGAACGCAAATCGATCACTTCCACGGATATGCCGTCTTCAGCCGCCAGCTGTTCGGCGGCCTCAAGCGCCCGCCACACGGTAGCCGCATATGTCACGATCGAAACATCAGTACCCTCACGCGCAATGCGGGCCTTGCCGATCGGCACCACATGATCGCCCTCGGGCATCACGTCCTTGATGCGACGATACAAATACTTGTGTTCAAAAAAGAGCACGCAGTCTTCGTCGCGAATCGCGGCCTTCATGAGGCCTTTGGCGTCAGCCGCAGTCGCCGGATACACGATCTTGAGACCGGGTGTGTGCAGAAACGCCGCTTCGGGATTCTGCGAGTGAAATGGCCCGCCGCGTACATACCCACCGCTGGGACCGCGCACCACCATCGGGCACGGCAAAAACGCCCGGTAGCGTGCCGTCGCCACATAGTTGGTGAGCATGTCGTAGGCGCACGAGATGAAGTCAATGAACTGCAGCTCAACAATCGGACGCATGCCCATATGCGCGGCACCGGCAGCCGCACCTACAATGCCCGCTTCGGAAATCGGCGTGTCAATGACACGGTCATCGCCAAAACGCGCGTGCAGCCCGTCGGTGACTTTGAACGCACCACCGAACGCACCAATGTCTTCACCCAGCAAAAATACGTTGGGGTCGCGCACCATCTCTTCTTCCATCGCGTCGCGAATGGCTTCCAGATATGTGCGCTCCACCGGTGTCTTTGATCCGGAGCCGGTGACACTGTTCGCCGCGGCGCGCTCAACCGTCATACGTCCCCCATCCGGCAGCACGTTCATTGGCATCGACGGCGCTGCGCACCGACTCGCGGAACCAGAGCGGCGGAATGATGGGTGGATCGGCGTACACACCAACCAGGGCGTCCGTTGGTTCAGGCATCGGAGAGGCTTCGGCCTCATCTGTTGCGCGATCAATCGTCAGGGCTATCTCCGCGTGCATCGCGTCGAACTCGTCGTCCGTCACGCCCTGCTCTTCACGCAGCACCCGCATGTAGCGATCAATCGGATCATTCGCCTCGGCCCAGCGTTCGATCTCATCAACCGGCTGATACGACTGATTGTCGTGCTCCGCGTGTCCTTTGCGACGATACGTCATGAGCTCAACGAGTGTGACACCACCGCCGTTGCGCGCACGGTCAACCGCTTCGCGCGTCACGTCGTACACCGCCAGCACATCGTTGCCATCGGCTTGCACACCGGTGATGCCGTAACCGATAGCCTTGTCAACAAACTGCCTGGCCGCGGTCTGTTTGTGCGTTGGCGTGGAATAGGCGTAGCCGTTGTTCTCCACAATCACCACCAGCGGACAGCGCTGCACGGCGGCAAAGTTGATGCCTTCGTGAAACGCGCCGGTAGACGTGGCACCATCGCCCACATACACCAGCCCCACACGATCTTCGCCGCGCAACTTGAACGACAACGTCACGCCGGCCATCACAGGCACCATGTCACCGAGGTGCGATATCTGACCAATAAAGTTGCGCGTGTCGGTATCACCGAAGTGAATGTTCAGTTCGCGTCCGCGCGTTGGCGAATCGCCTTTGGCCATGTACTGTCGCAACACTTCAAGCGGTGTCGCGCCCTTCACCAGCATGGCACCGAGATTACGGATCAGCGGAGAGAGCACGTCGCGCTGTTCGAGCGCAAACGCACTGCCCACCGCGTCAGCTTCCTGACCGAGCGAGCGGAAGAGTCCACCCACAACTTTTGTCTGGCGATACAGGGCCACCAGGCGCTCTTCGAGCGAGCGCGTGAGTCGCATGTACCGGTACAGCGCGAGGCGCTGTTCGCGCGAGAGGGCATCGCTGGGACGTGGTGCAGTCCCGCGTGCGACCTTCGATCGCGCCGGGGTCTTCCCGGCGCGCGCCATCAGTAGGACGCCTCGAGCTTGTGACGCGGGTCGGCCAGACGGTGCAATCGCACAAAAAACTTCTTCACGTTTTTATCGAGCCGGCTTTCGCCAACCTGATCGGTGTGCGCTTCCACAAAGGTGTAGTGGCCACCTTCCATGCGCACCGAAAGGGCCAGTGTGCCCAACGCACCACGAAAGTGTCGTGCGCGACCGGTCACCGGCGAGGTTTCCAGGCCGAGTGCACCGAAGTGCGCCTCGGCTTCCTGAAACACCAGGTCAGGGTGCAGCGACGTTCTGTGAAACAGGCGCATGCTTTAGCGCGGCGACGCCGCGCCCTCGGAGGGTTCAGAGATGGTGGAGCCCGCTCGCGCACTGTCGCGACGGATGGAATCACGCTGGGCGCTGTCGGGCACCAGCGTATCGGTTGGTACCGATTGTGGAAGGCTGAACTCACCCGGTTCATCGGCCGACCGTACGTCCTGCATCCAGTCCGAAGTGCGTTCGAGCACCGATGTGGAATCACGGCGGAACTCAAGCGCCATGGCCCACGTGCCTGCTGTTACGTAGAACAACTTGGTGGTGTACGTACCCACCTGCTCCGTGGGCGCAAAACCGTTTCCGATATTCTTGCCGTCGCGATTGCTCGCGAAAATCCGGCCTTCGCCCGCATCAATCGGTTTTCCGGTTTCCCTGTCATTCACCACCACCGTCCAACTGATCTGCTCCAGCGCGCGGGGCGGCGCCGGGTCAACTGACACGCGAATGTTGTACGAATCCGTCACCATCTTGAACTCGTTGCCCTTGCGCGGCTCACCACAGCCGCCGGCGACCAGTACCAACACGGTCGCTGCAAAAACTCCGCGTGCCCATCGACCCGGTGCAGTCATTACTGGTAGTACTCCAGTCCGAGATGCGTGATCACATCCTCACCCATGAGGTGACGCAACGTGTTCTTGAGCTTGGTCTGCTGGATGAACAGATCGTGTTCGGCCTGCAGTCCGGGCGCCGTCTGCGGGCTCTTGTAGTAGAACGACAACCACTCCTGAATGCCCTTCATGCCGGCACGATGTGCGAAGTCGCTGAACAGCGCGAGGTCGAGTACAATCGGCGCGGCCAGAATCGAGTCGCGACAGAGGAAGTTGACCTTGATCTGCATCGGGTAGCCAAGCCAGCCCACGATGTCGATGTTGTCCCAGCCTTCCTTGTTGTCACCACGCGGCGGGTAATAGTTGATGCGCACAACATGCGAAAAGCCCTCGTACAGCTCGGGGTACATTTCCGGCTGCAGGATGTTGTGCAACACCGACAACTTCGACTCTTCCTTGGTCTTGAACGACGCCGGGTCATCAAGCACTTCGCCGTCGCGATTGCCGAGGATGTTGGTGGAGTACCAGCCCTCAAGGCCCAGCATGCGTGCCTTGATGCCGGGTGCAAGCACCGTCTTCATCCACGTCTGACCGGTCTTGAAATCCTTGCCTGACACCGGCACGCCACGTGCAACGGCCAGATCAAGCAACGCCGGGAAGTCGGCTGACAGATTGGGCGCACCGTTGCAATACGGCACGTTCTCCATGATGGCCGCGTACGCGTAGAGCATGGAAGGCGCGATGGAATCATCGTTCTCCTCCATGGCTTTTTCGAACGCTTCAATGGTCTGATGCTGCGGACCGGCTTTGATAAACGTTTCGGTGGATCCGCACCACACCATGACCGCGCGCTCGGCTCCGTGTTTGGCCTTCACGTCGCGGATGTCCTGGCGCAACTGTTCGGCCAGATCACGCTTGTTCGGTCCGGTCTTCACGTTGGTGCCGTGCAGGCGCGTCACGTAACGCGACTCGAAGGCCGCCGGCATCGGCTTGATGCCCTTGAGAAAATCGGCAATCGGCTCGAGGTCCGACGGCTGCAGCACGCCGGCCTTGGTGGCTGCCGTGTAGGCGTCATCGGGAATGGGATCCCATGCGGCGAACTCGATGTCCTGCAGCGCCGCCAGCGGCGCGAAGTCACGAATGAGCGGGCTGCGTGCGTCGGTGCGCTTGCCAAGGCGAATCGTCGCCATCTGGGTGAGCGAGCCAATGGGTACGGACAGGCCGCGGCGCACACGCTCTACACCGGCGATAAACGTGGTTGCCACCGCGCCCAGGCCTGGCGTAAAGATGACAAGTTTCCCGGAAGCCGGGGCTATGGTAGCAGGGGTCCCGCTGGTCGTATCGGACACTCAGGTCATTCTCCCTTGAGGGATGCACCGGGCACTGTGGTGAGCGCCGGAGAAATCGTGGATGAAAGGTTTGGTGCGGCAGACTCGCTGCGCATCGGTGCAGAAGGCGGTGGTGCGGACGACGTGGGGGCGCGGCCGTCAGTCATGCGATAAACAAAGCTCATGCGCTGCACGACCGTAATCCAGGCGGTGACGCTGAGCAGTGTAACGATGGACGCCAGCACCCAGCCATCGAGCGCCAGACCGAAAAATGCTTGCGGCGCCGCCAGCAGCGTGATGCGTTCCGGCCGCTGCAGCATGCCGACTTTGGCGTCGACACCGAGTCCCTCGGCGCGGGCCCGTGCGTACGATGTGATGAACGCCGCAATCAGTCCCGCCAGTGTGATCACGAGCAGCGGTGTACTCTGATGCACGGGATTGATGGCGTAGAACACCGCCAAACCGCCGAGCAGTGCGCCGTCACTCAACCGGTCCAGCGTTGAGTCGTAGAACGCACCGAACTGGGAGCTGGTCCCGGTGCGTCGCGCCACGGTACCGTCGAGCACATCGAACAGCGCGGTGAGTCCGAGAAACCACCCCGCAGTGCGGATGTGGCCCATGGCAAAAATGGCGCCCGCGATCACGGTACAGATGGTGCCGATCGTCGTGATCGTGTTCGGCTTGACCTTGTGACGCACAAGAAAATCACCCACGGGACCGATCACCCGGAGGTAGCCTTTCTGTATAGCGTCCCACAATGCGTTCATGCCGACCGGGCGCGAAGTGATCGAGCGGGGCAAGCGCTAACCCGAAACACCGGTCAACGCCCGTGTCGTGTCGAGCGCAGCAGTCTGGACCCTGCGCTCACCGTAACACGACCGTGACAAAGCTAAGACACCGATGCAACGAGCGGTATCTCACCGGCTCCTCCGATCGGCACCTCTTCACTAACGATACAAATAATACTGCCGGGAGAATCGCTCGAAATCCACGATCGAGGCCAACAGCCGGTCCACCACCCGATCCGGATCTTCCCCTGTGACGAGGGCCTTGCGCATGCTGGTGGAGCCCAGACGCTCATCCATGCGCCGCTCATTATACGTGAAATCGGCCCCGTGCACCCGGGCAATGCCCCACAGCAGAGCCGCGCCAACGCGCGCGACCTGAAAGCGATCCCGATCGAGCACTTCCACGCGAACGCCCGGCACCGACTGCCCATTGTACTTGCCATCGCCGGGATTTGCGGGGGTAAATCGTTCGGCGCGAAAGCGAACGGCCGGCAGCTCAAGCGTTTCAAGCAGCGCCACCAGACTGTCGGACTTGAACCACGGTGCCCCGACGCGCTCAAACGGTTCGGCGGTGCCACGCCCCACGGAAACATTGCTGGCCTCAAATGGCACCAGCGACGGGTACACCAAGGCGCTGGTGAGCGTAGGCAGGTTGGGGGACGGCTTTACCCACGGCAGTTTGGTCTCGTCAAACCACATATCGCGCTCGTAGCCCGCCACCGGAATAACCGTCAGACGCCCCTTGAGCCCGAGTTCGCGGTGAAACATCAGCGCCAACTCGCCCATGGTCAGACTATGACGCAGCGGCACGGGCCAGAGAGCAAAGCCATTTTTGGGATTCGCCGCCGTGGCCTCCGTCGCGTCAGCAATTGACGAATCCAGTATCGCTCCCTCAGCGCGCATGGCGGTGAGTGGATTGGGGCGGTCGAGTACCATCACCGTCTTGCCGTTGCGATCGGCCGCCTGCATGGCGTAGAGCATCACACCCACATACGTCCACGTGCGCGTGCCGATATCCTGCAAGTCCACGATCAGGACATCAACATCGCGCAGCGTGCTGTCAGGCGGACCGATCGTGGATCGCTGATACAGCGAATGGATAATGAGGCCGGTTTTGGGATCGCGTTCGTTCGGCAGATTGGCGCGATCTTCCGTGCCGCGAATACCGTGCTCGGGCGAGAAGAGCGCCGTCAGCTTCACATTCGCAGCGGTCACACGCGGGTCACTGTGCAGCAAGTCCACCGTGCTCCGACCATTCTCGTCGATGCCGGTCTGGTTGGTGATCAGCCCAATACGCTTGCCCCGGATTGACTCAAGGCTGTCGGTAATGAGTACCGAAATCCCGGGGCGCACCTTTTCCGGGCCACGCGCACCGGGTGGCAGCGGCTGACCGGCGGCATCGGTGCGAGGGGCGGCCGCGCACGCACTCACCAGCGTCGCCGCACTCAGGCTGAGGAGCAACACACGCCACGCGGGGGTAAGATTCCCGAATGGTGAGCTACGGCTCACCCGCTGTTCCGTTTTCGCAGTCCCCTTCATGCCCCGCCCATGCGTTCCTTGCACGCTGTCCTCGCTTCTGCTCTCGGTTCCATTCGCATTGTCACTGGCATTCGCCAGCGCCAACTGATGCTGATGCTTACTCTCTGCGCCCCGGTCACCGGTTGTATGCCCGGCGCATCGGCTGCATCAACGGCCGCCGTACCGTCGGCTCCCGCTTTACCCGGTCCGCTCTCGCTCGATCCGACCGTGCCGTTGCCGCCGGCGCACCGGGCGTGGGTAGAATCTACTCTCACGTCATTATCGCTTCGCGCGCGCGTCGCGCAGATGGTCATGGTGTGGGTGTTGGGTGATTACACCGGCGCGTACGAACCTGGGTTCGCGGAGATCACGCGCCAGGTGACCGAGGTTGGAGTCGGTGGAGTGGTCATGTCTCTCGGCTCGCCAATCGAAGTAGCCGCCAAGGTGAATTACCTGCAAGGGCGATCGCGGATCCCATTGCTGGTCGCATCCGACGTCGAGCCCGGTCTCGGACGGCTGGAAGGCGGGGTGTTCGCGCCCTCGCTGATGTCGGGCGGATCGGCCACGGTATTGCCCAGCAACATGGCCATCGGCGCCGGCGGACGGGATCGTGACGCCGAGGCGGCGGGACGCATTACCGGGCGTGAAGCGCGTGCCATCGGCATTCATCTCGCCTTCGCCCCGACGGCCGACGTAAACAACAATCCATCCAACCCGGTCATCAATACCAGATCGTTTGGTGAAGATCCGGCAGCCGTTGCTCGGCTCACGGCGGCGTTTGTGAAGGGTGTACAGGAGGGCGGAGCCGCCGCCACACTCAAGCATTTCCCGGGACATGGTGACACTGATGTTGACTCACATCTCGGGTTACCGGTTATCAATGTGCCGCGCGCCCGACTCGATGCCATGGAACTCGTCCCGTTCCGGGCCGGCATTGCCGCTGGTGCAGCGAGTGTGATGACGGCACACATC
The DNA here is from genome assembly GCA_011390805.1 of Gemmatimonas sp. Lineage (GTDB taxonomy): Bacteria > Gemmatimonadota > Gemmatimonadetes > Gemmatimonadales > Gemmatimonadaceae > JAABRT01. The sequence continues at coordinate 35,434 of JAABRT010000025.1, forward strand.
GCGCTGCCCGTCGTATACGGCGATTCCGTACCAGCCACACTTCGCCGTGATGTGATGACCGGCTTGCTGCGTGATACACTCGGCTTTCGCGGACTCACCGTGACCGATGCGCTCACGATGGACGGCATTGCACGCGGTTACGGCGTGGCGGAAAGTGCAGTGCGAGCAGTTCGCGCCGGCGATGACATTCTGCTGATGCCGGGCAATGTGGAAGAGGCGATTGATGCCGTTGTGCAAGCGGTTGAATCGGGCAGCATATCACGCGAGCAAATCGCCGGCGCCGTGCGGCGCATTCTTGAACTGAAGCTGCGCACCGGTGCGATTGCGCGGCCCATGGTATCGCTCGAAGCACTGCGGGAAGTAGTGGGTTTACCAGAACACACGGAAACGGCGCGTGATATTGCATCACGTGCAGTAACGCTGATGCGCGATCGTGGCGATCTGGTGCCGCTCACTCGCGGACAGCGTACCCTGCTGGTGGTGTACGCGCCGGACAATGATGTGGCCGCAGGCAATACGTTTGCCTCCACCTTCACGGCGGCGATGCCCGGTACGCGCACGGTGCGTGTGACTCCCCGCACCGGCGAGCTGGCACTCGATTCGCTCGCGCAGAGCGCGCGCAGCATGGAGCGTGTGGTCGTGTACACGTACACACGCACGCTCGAAGGGGCAGGCCGCTTTGCGATTGCGCCGCGCGTTGCGGAGTTTGTTGAGCAGCTCTCGCAAACCGGTCGCGTGGTTGTGGTGGCGGGCGGGAATCCATACGTCATCAAGCAGTTCCCGTCGGTGTCGAGCTACATGGTCACGTACGGACGCGGCGCCGCGCTTGAAGAAGCCGCGGCCCGTGCCCTTACCGGACAGATTTCAATTGGCGGTCGCACACCGGTATCGCTGCCCGGCTTTTTCCGGGCAGGCGACGGGCTCACTCGTAGCGTGGAAGAGCGGCCATGAGTGTGCGCAGTGCAGCCGCGGCATTTGCTGTTGTGGCGATTTTGTCGGCCTGTCGCACCACCCCCGTCAGGCCTGCCATCGACCCGCTGGCCGAAGCGCGACGCATCGAGTTGCGGCAGCTCGTGGTCACCGACTCGGTGCGCGAGGTGCTTGCGCGCGGCCTGCGCGACTCGGCGTATCCCGCGGCCTACGCCGTGATCGGCAGCTCGCGCGCCATCTACGCCAGTGTGGGAGTGGGCGGACTCGAACCAACCAGTGCACCGCCGCGTGACACTGTGACGTTTACGATGTCGCCACCGCAGCCAACGGTGTTTGGTGACGCCGGTACAACCCGTCAGCTCGACATCAACATCCCGCGTTCGCGGCCGGCACCAATGCTCGCCGTGACCGATTCCACCGTGTGGGACCTGGCATCGCTCACCAAGGTGCTCGCCACTACATCGGCGGTGTTGCAACTCGTGGCCGACGGACGCGTGCAGCTGGACGCTCCGGCGCGTACATATCTGCCTCGCTGGCGCGCGCCCGGTACCGACTCCATAACCGTGCGTCATCTGCTCACGCACAGCTCAGGGCTGCCGGCGTGGAGGCCGCTGTACAAGGAAGCCTGGTCGGCCGAAGAAGCCATGGCGCAGGTCTATGCCACCGCGCCTGATACGGCGCCGGGCCTGAGATATGTGTACAGTGATCTGGGCTTCATTCTGCTCGGCGAACTTGTCGCGCACGTGTCGGGGGTGCCGCTCGACAGCTACGTGCTGGCCAATGTGTTTCTGCCGCTCGACATGCGCGAAACACGCTTTCATCCGTCAGCACTCTGGCGCACGCGCACCGCGGCCACGGAAATCGATCCATGGCGTCAACGCTGGTTGCGAGGTGAAGTGCACGACGAGAACAGCTTTCAGCTCGGCGCCGTTTCAGGTCACGCCGGACTCTTCTCAACCGCGCGCGACCTCACGCGACTGGCTCAGGCGCTGCTGCTCAGTGGATGGTCGGACAGTCTGCCGGAATCGCTGCGCAGCGCGGTGCGCGTGCGCGAGCTGCCGGTGTTCGACGCGGCAACGCTGCGCGCCTTTACGCAACGGCAATCCGTTGTCCCGGGTTCTCATCGTGCGCTGGGCTGGGAAACCCCTACCGGTCGCAACTCAGGCGGGCAGCGCCTGAGCGCACTGGCGTTTGGGCACACAGGATTTACCGGTACCTCGATCTGGATGGATCCCGAGCAGGACCTGTTTGTCATTCTGCTCACCAACCGCGTGAACCCGACGCGCGAACGCTCCGGCATTGGCGGCGTTCGCTCGGCGCTGGCCAACGCGGTGGTCGGCGCGATCAACTCCCTCAATGCGCCGTAGGCGCCCCTTACGACTTGCGCGGCGCAAACACCGCGCGCGATGATTAATGGTGAAAATGATGCAGCGGTGAACCGGAACGGCTAATCTTGAGTAATACGGTAGGGATTAGTAGTTTACGGAAAGACGTTGTTCGGAACTGGTGCGCGGAGCTGCGCACCAACAACGAACAAACCCATGCACCGGCCTGTGAGGCCGGTCTCGGAGAGAAGCAATGAGCACGATGCAGCAGCCGGACGTACTGGTATCGATCACGGACGCAGCCGTGACGGAAGTTCTGAAGTTCATGGAAGCCGAGGGCGTAACGGCCGAAGTCGGCGGATTGCGCGTGTCGGTGATGCCCGGTGGATGCAGTGGTTTCAAATACGGGCTCGTGATCGAAGACAAGGGCGCCGAAGACGACGTCGTGCTCGATCACGGATCGTTCAAGGTGTTCGTTGACCCGTTCTCGGCCCAGTATCTTGGCGGCACCATCATTGACTACGTCACGTCAATGCAGGGATCGGGCTTCACGTTCAAGAACCCGAACTCCACCGGCGGCTGCGGCTGCGGAAGTTCGTTCTCGGCGTAAGTTTGCTGCGGCCGCACTGACGGTCGCGTACGTTGTTCAGGACCCGTGATTCATTCGTGAATCACGGGTCTTTGTGTACTGTGGAGTCGTGCATGTAGTGGTTGCGTCTGGTGCAACAGCATGTTCGCTTGAGATCTGCTCCACCACCCCGTTCCCGCCGCGCATGACCGCCACAGGATTCACCACGCTCGACGGCATCATCGTCGTGCTCTATCTCATTGGAACCACAATGCTCGGCGTGTGGCTGGGCCGTGGACAGAGTTCGGCACGCGATTATTTCGTAGCCGGTGACAAGGTGCCCTGGTGGGCGGTGTTGTTTTCCGTTGTCGCCACAGAAACCAGTGCGCTGACATTCATCTCGATACCGGGACTGGCGTACATCGGGAACCTCGGGTTTCTGCAAGTTGCGCTAGGGTACGTTGTGGGTCGCATCATCGTGTCATTTGTTTTGCTGCCGCGCTATTACCAGGGGGAGTTGGTAACAGCGTACGCGCTGCTTGAGACACGCTTCGGTTCGGCAACCCGACGGTTTGCGTCAATCACGTTCATGGTCACGCGCGTCTTCGGCGACTCGGTGCGTTTATTCGCCACCGCGATTCCGGTAGCGCTGCTGATCGGTCCGTTGGTGTCGCCGGAGTACGTGGGCCCGCTTTCGATTCTGATTCTGGGCGCGTGCACCGTCGTGTACACGTATCAGGGCGGGATGAAGGCGGTGATCTGGACTGATGTCATTCAGATTGGCGTCTACATGACCGGCGGTCTGGCCGCGCTGTATCTGGTAGGCGGCGATGTGGCCGGCGGATGGTCGCGCATTTTCACCGACGCCGACGCACGCGGGCAGTTGCAGCTGTTTGATCTGTACACCGGCTTTGACCGACCGCACACGCTGTGGGCTGGCGTGATCGGTGGCGCGTTTCTTTCCATGGCCTCGCACGGTGTAGACCAGATGGTCGTGCAGCGGCTTTTTGCGACGGGCGACCTCAAGCTGGCACGGCGCGCACTCATTGGCAGCGGCTTCGTGGTGTTCGCGCAGTTCACCATGTTCCTCATTATCGGCGTGGGACTGTACGCGTTTTATCAGGGCGAAGCGTTTCCTCGCCCCGATGCGATTTTTCCACGCTTCATCGTTGAAGTCATGCCGCCCGGCCTGACCGGTATTGTGATTGCCGCGATTCTGGCGGCTGCGATGAGCACGATTTCCAGCTCCATCAACTCGCTGGCCGCGGCGTCGGTGCACGATTTATACTTGCCCCTGACCGGCAAGCGCGCTGATGATCCCGGGCTGCTTCGCACCAGCAAACGATTCACGCTGTTGTGGGCAGCGGTGCTCATTGGCGGGGCCCTGCTCTACAGCGACGAAGGCACGCCGGTGGTCACGATCGCGCTCTCCATCGCCTCGTTCACGTATGGCGGTCTGCTTGGTGCCTTCTTTCTCGGCCTGGGGGTAAAGCGCGCGCGTCAGCGCGATGCGATTCTGGGTATGAGCGTAGGCATTTCGATCATGAGCGTGGTGGTGTTTGCCACGCAGCTGAGCACCTGGTTCCCGGCGCTCGATCCGGTGCTTTCTCCGGTGCGAGGTGTGGCCTGGCCCTGGTTCGTCCTCATCGGCACATCGCTTACGTTTGCCACTGGGTTTCTTTCGTCCCTGATCTTCTCGGCACCGCCGAGTGATGCTATTGCGTCGGAGCGTTCTGCATGAGTGCTGGTCCGCTGGATCCTTCTCCTTTGGTCGTTGGTGTAGACGGTGGCGGCACACGCACGCGTGTGCTGCTGGCCGACATCGATGGCCGCCCTCTGGCGCGCGTTGAGGGCGAAGCCACCGCGCTGCGTCCCGGCGAAGAGCGGCAATCGGCCGACATCATTATCGCATTGGTCCGTGAGGCGCTGGTTGCCGCTGAGCGCACCGAAACGCGCCCGTCAACCATCGTGGTAGGTGTGGCCGGCGGAGGGCAGGAGCGGGCCGCACAGGCGCTCTGGCAGGCCTTGGCATCTTCCCGCCTGGCCGACGACGTGAACGTCGTCTCCGATGCCGAAATCGCGCTCGATGATGCGTTTGGTGACGCTGCTGGCGTGCTGCTTGTGTCGGGCACCGGATCGGTGGCGTTTGCGCGCGCACCGGACGGTCGCATTGAGCGGTGCGGCGGCTGGGGGCCGGTGATGGGCGACGAGGGGAGCGGCGCCTGGCTGGGTCGGCGAGCGCTGAGTGTGATTACGGCTGCACAGGACGGACGCGAGCCGGAGACCACGTTGGGGGGCGCGATCCTGACGGCGCTGGAGGCCGAATCGCTTGAATCGCTGATTCCGTGGGCGGCCGATGCCACGCCGGCCGACTTCGCGGCACTGGCGCCGGTTGTGGCGCAGGTGGCGTCACAGGGCGATCTGCGCGCGAACGCGTTGGTGAGCCTGGCGGTGGAGGAGCTGGTGCTTCACGTGCGCACGTTGGCCCGGCGTTGTTTTGCCGATGAGCGCGCCTCGGTACCGGTCGCGTGTGCGGGCGGCATGATGGGCAAAGGCTCGCTGGTGCGAAAGCGCGTGGAGCAACGGTTGAAGACCTCGGTGCCGGGCGCGGTGGTGCGGGCTGAGGAGGTTGATGCGGCGCGTGGGGCGGTGAGGCGAGCGCGCAGGTTGATGGGGGTGTGAGGGGGGGAAGAAACTACCGTTTGACTGCGTTTTCGGTGGGGGTTTACCGTCGACTGTGGACGGTTTTTGACTGCCGTTTGACTGCGTTTTCGGTGGGAGTGTACCGTGGACGGTGAACGGTTTTTACTGCCGTTTGACTGCGTTTACGGTGGGCTGTGAACGGTTGGACTGCGACGGTTGGTTAGAAGGTGTAATCCATGTTCCATTTGGCGCGCACGGCGGCGCCTGTGCCGTCGGTGGCGGGGCGGAATCTGGTGGCGGCCAGGATCTCGCGGAGCTTGCGGTTGTAGCCCGCGTCGCGTGTGGGTGTGAACTCGAAGTCGATGACTTTGCCGGTGGAGTCCACATCAAAAATGATCGTGATGGTTTTGCCTTTCACACGATCGGGCACCGGGATGGGCGGGATGAAGAGCTCGGCTGGGGTTGGCGGGAATATGCGGCCGGTGCCGCCACCGGTGCCGGCCCCTACTCCGCTCCCGGTGCCGGTGCCGATTCCCGAGCCGATACCGCCGCCCGAACCCGATCCTGAGCCGACGCCGCCATCATTGCCCGATCCGCCGCCGGTACCGGCTACCAGCGATGCGGCATTGGCCGGCGGCAGGTTCACTTCGGTGGACGTCACCGCGGCAGGCGGCGCCACCTCTACCGGCTTCACTTCAGGTGGTGGCACCACTTCAGGAGGCTTTTCTTCAACAACCGGCGGCTTCTCAACCGGTGGTTGAATGAAATCCGTTTCGGTTTGCACGCGCGGTGGTGGCGGCGGCGGCACGACGTATTGCACGCGCTCATTCACCACCCGCCCGCCGCCGGTCCCACCCGAACCGCCGCCGCCACCGCCAGCAGGTCCGGGACCGCCGGCGCCAAGCATTTCGGCCACAAGGTCCGAACCGAGAAACGGAAAGATCAGCAGCATCACCACAAGGACGTGCAGCAATACCGAGACAATCGCACCAGCGGCTTTCCGCTGTTTTTTGATCGGAATACCGATGGGCGGACGATACGCGCGGCGCGGCGCGTTCGACTCGCTCGCGTCGGAATCCGGTGAGTTCAATGGTGGCGGAACAGCAGTCATGTCAGCGCATGAGAGGTAAAGGACACCGCAAGGTAAACGCCTGCGCGCATAACGTAGTACGGCGGGCGCCCCCCAGAGGGTTCG